>CAVKTR010000122.1:0-7280 GCA_963659325.1 Dysosmobacter segnis | reverse complement strand
TGAGATTCCATTTTTATTTTTTCTCCACCTTTTTTCAAAAAAGTCCTTGACATTCGCCTCTAAAAATGCGGCGCTTCGCGCCTCTTGATTAACAAGGCATATCGTTTCGGCTTAGCTGGAACAGACTTTTTGATTTGGAGGTGTGTTTCATTGAAACCTGTTAATATCGGCGGTCATTCCGCCTATCAGGATCGTGTCCTGACTCAACTTCGTAAATATTATCCGAATGCCGCAACTTCTCTGTTTTCTTCTACCTGGCAGATTCTTAATAAGTTTTGGAATCTTGACCTGTCACAAGTTGATGAACTTATGCAAGACCGGTATTCTGTCTTTGGTCCTGAACCAAGACTCCCTTCCGATATGCTTCGTGCTATCCTCGTTTCTGCCGCATTTAAAATTACTTCCTACACCAGATTTGCTGCTGACCTGAAAGAAAATCATCTTCATGCCATCATTTCTGGCTTCTTTGTCGGAGATACTCCTGGTGTTGGCACCTTTTATGACTTCCACAGACGCCTCTGGTTATCTTCTGACAAGAATCTGACTAATGCAGTTCATCCTCCCAAGGTAAAACCTCAGAAACCAAATGGTATAGAACAAAAAGCTGCTCCTGTCGAAAAACTTACCGTTGATGATCTCTTTCAGCAGTTTGAAATGAATCCTCCTGCTGATATGGCTCCCTGCGCAAAACTTTGGGAAATTTTCAATACTTTTTTTCTTCAAAATTCTGCCAGCATGGGCCTTATCTCTTTAAACTCCCTTTCCTTAGCTGGTGATGGAACTCCCGTTTACACTTCCGCTCAAGAGCGGAAAACAAGAACCTGTAACTGTCTGGAAAACGGAATTCGTGATTGCAAATGCAACCGTATCTATCATCAGCCTGACTGTGATATTGGTTGGGATTCCCACCGCAACCGGTATTACTTTGGATACGACTTATGTTTGACGCAAGGTCTATAAAAGTGCGCCAATTTTCATCATTTATTACTTTTCATGTCCGTTCTGGATAATATTTACTTTTCAAGGTTCATCCGACCAATGAATCTTGGTCGGAAGGCTTATGATTCCGAGAGCTTATTTATGTTATTACTTATAAGTAATATTTTCAATCATTTTTCATTATTTATAAAAACGATATCTAAGCATTACTGTTTAGCTATTACTTTATCGGTCAAGACGCATATACTCATTTGAGATTATTTTAAATATTATTTTTCTTGAATATTCCCTTAAAATCCTGTATATTAAAATGGTTTGATAATCAAACAATTTTCAAAGAAAGGTTTTTACATACATGAAAATAGCCAAAAAAAGAAAACTCAGCATCAAAAAAATTATACTGATCATCCTGGCAATTTTTGTTGCCCTGCTCGTTCTGATTTCCCTGTTTGCCGGAAATTACCTTGTAAATTATTCCATCGGCCGCTCCGGTGATGGCGGAAACAGAACCGTTGCGCTGGAAATTCCAGAAACTGCCGATGATACAGAACGTACCATTGCCGAAGGAAAAATTGCACAGCAGGAAGCAAACGAAACATTTCTTGCTGAAAATCCGGGACAGACAGTTGAAATCACCTCTGAAGATAGTATTCACTGCAGCGGTGTCTACTATCCAAATGGTGATTCTCACGACTGGGTGATTGCCCTGCATGGCTACCGTGGAGATCATCTCGGCGCAACCAGCCTGGCTCAGCACTACCACGATCACAATTATCAGGTATTAACACCGGATCTTCGCGCCTGCGGCGATACGGATGGCAATTACCTTGGTATGGGATGGTTAGACCGAAAAGATATTCTTTCCTGGATTGACTGGATCATCGCACAGGATTCCGATGCCAGAATCGTCATTCATGGTGTTTCCATGGGAGCTGCCACAACCATGATGACTGCCGGTGAAGATACCCCGGATCAAGTAGTTGCTTTCGTCGAAGACTGCGGTTATACCAGCGTATGGGATATTTTTTCTAGTGAATTAAAACTTCGATTTGGTATGCCGGAATTTCCGCTGATGTATACAGCAAACCTGTTTGCCATAGCAAAAGCCGGTTATTCCTTCAAAGAAGCATCTGCTCTGGAGCAAGTAAAAAACTGTGAAAAACCAATGCTGTTCATCCACGGCACAGCAGACGATTTCATTCCATATGAAATGATGGATACTTTATATCAGGCGAAACCTGGTGATAACAAAGAAAAAATCACCGCTCCGGGTGCAGGCCACGGAGAAGCCATGTACCTTCTGGGAGATGAATACTGGGATGATGTCTTTGTATTTTTAAATAATTTTCAAATATAGCTTGACATCTCCTCCTTATTTTGTTATTATAATCAAGTCCTTTGAAACAACTACATAATGACAAATGCGGAAGTGTCGGAACTGGCAGACGAGCAAGACTAAGGATCTTGTGATTATTGCAATCGTGTGGGTTCAAGTCCCATCTTCCGCATTACTTAATTTGGTGCGGAAGCCTTATAAATCAAGGTTTCCGCGCTTTTTTTGTTTTTAAACTGTTTGAACACCATTGAACACGTTCACATCTGGCATTTTGCCACTGATCGAAGACTATGATTAGAAACAAGGTATCAATAACCCAATCCCCTCAATATAACGTCAACTTAAGGGGACTATTTATTGTCTCTCGCTTCCACAATAAAATAGGCAGCTATTTCTTCTCTTAGCTGCCTACCCGCCAATGGAATATTTGGATTCAGGCACTACCCATGCCTTCCTACGGTCTGTAATTATACGTAAGTGCCTCAAAAGATGGCGTAGTGCAAAATAGCAAATCTTCTGCTATAATGCCTGCATCATCTTTTGAGGCACTTACTACTGTTTCACTATTTTACTTTTCCATTTACAATGTGATAGCGAATGCCATTCAGCCATACATATCCATTATGTGAAAAATCAACTTTTCCATTACGGATATACCACCAGCCGTTCTGATTATTTGCAAGGCCGTTAAATTTAAAATTAACCTTACCACCTTCAATTCGCCACCAGCCATTCTGATTATTCGCTACCGTATAAGCATTAAAATCCACTTTACCGTTTCGAATCAGCCACCAGCCATTTTCATTATTCGCTACCGTATAAGCATTAAAATCCACTTTACCGTTTCGAATCAGCCACCAGCCATTTTCATTATTCGCCACAGTGTTCGCATTAAAATCTACTTTACCATTGCGAACCAGCCACCAGCCATTTTCATTATTCGCCACGGTATTTCCACTGAAATCTACTTTTCCATTGCGAATCAGCCACCAACCGTTCCAGTTATTTGAAATCGTATTTGTATAGGTAACTTTATTTTTCTTGACATAGTACCATGTTCCTTTTGCGCCAAGAGCACCTGTCTCATCCGGAAGCACATTGTTTACATCAAAGTTTACTTTACCATTTACTACATACCAGTCTCCGTGCTCATTTGATGCAAATCCTGTGTAACTCTGATCAAGAATACCCTTCTCATTGATGTACCACCATCCATCTTTCTTAGGAGCAACTGTGGCTTTCTTCTGAACTACACCATTTACCAGTCGGTACCAGGTATCTCCTACCTGTACTAAATCTGTGGTATACTGGCGTGTACCATCTATGTAATATACATCCTCACCATTTACAGTGTAAATACCGGTTCCATATTCCGGTGTTGGTGTTGGTTCCGAATCTGGCTTAGGAGTCGGTTCTGGATCCGGTGTCGGAATCAATTCTTCTTTTGTCCAATGTGCATACAGTATCTGGTTTTCTGATAAATTAACCAGTGTACTATCTGTCACCTGTTCTCCATCTTCTGCAGCCGTATACCATCCAGCAAATGTGTAACCCGTTCTTTCCGGTAGCGGCAGATTTCCATAAGTATCTCCTTGAAATACTGTCATAGAAGCAGATTTCAACGTACCGCCATTTGCATCAAATGACACTGTATAACTTGGAATCTCCTCTTTCACATTTGAAGTAAACGCTTTTACACACAGATTTCCCCATGCATACGCAGCAAAATTTTTTCCCTGATTATATGCATATAAAGTCTTACCATTTCCCAGACTTACCGGCGCATACCACACATATTTAGAAGAATCACTGGCACTGCAAAGACTGGATCCCTGCTCATAATCCAACGCATACTTGTCAACGCTTACAACTACTGCGTATGTACTTCCCGGTTTTAATTTAACTGCATTCTCCAATTCGATCGTATATACACCTGCGTAAGCAGTCTGTCCCTGTGTTGTTGCATCTGTCTGATGTACACCACTTGTCGGATCATTTGGATTTGTCATATCTGTATAAATGTCAATCGTATAATTCACATTTGCAGCACTTGTCATAGACACCGAAACAGCTTTCAATAGTTCTGCTGAAATACCTTCTTTTTCCTGTGTCGTAAATACATTCGCCATCGTTGTATACTGATTCGAATGCCACACACTCGTACCACCATCATACTGATAATTATTATCAAACCCATCATTCGCATTAAAATCAAATATCCAGGCAGTATCAGACAGCGAAGTTGTCTCATAGGACATCCAAAAATAATTGCAATACATTCCCCAACTGTTTCTGATCAGCCATGCGCCATCAGAAGACGGTTTATTTGTTCCTGTAAAATTATCTTTGGAAAAATTGTCATCCCAGCCGACAATCATCACCGCATGGCCACCGCCGCCATATCCAGTATCACAGTAAGTGTAACGTGCCAGCGCATCATTCCATCCCATTGCAGTATCATCGTGATAATACATAACACCTGCTGCACCATGCTTCATGATCTGCTGCTTTACATCATCCTGATTTTCTCTGATATTAATCAGATATGCATTTTCCAGATGTGGCATTCCTGCTTTATAGGCATAACTTGCATCCAGTCCATTCTCCAATACATTTTGCGCATTACTATACGGGACATCGAGCTCTGTATCCGGTGCGATCCACTGACCAAGTCTGCGGGATGCCATTTCATAATTGCCACCATAATTTAAATATGACTCAGTCGCATTTTCATTATAATACGTCGCTTCATCGCCAGATGTACCACCCAATGGATCTGTAACAGAATTATAAGTAAAATATACCAACTGTAATTCACTCAGATCAATACTTCTGTCTGCTGTTCCATCATTGATCAGATCATACTCTGCAAGCCCCAACGAAGAAAAAGCCCAGCAAGTACCATACGGATTCTGATCTCGTGTCGTTGGATATTTTGTTTCCAGTTCTGTCGGATTGGTCTGATAGGAAGACGGGATCGCCGAATACATAGCAATCTGTGGTTCATATACCGGCGTATTCTGATCAAGATCACTCTCAACATATCCCCCTGTCATCATCTCACTCGTAGCATCATTCACAACAGAACCACTGTCCTGACTGTGTGGTTGCTCCGCATGTACCTCTCCCAATGGCCATGCAAGCAACAGTGCACTCATACAAAGTGCCAGTAATCGTTTCTTTTTCATTTGTTCCTCCCTTGATTTCTGGCAGTACTACTTGTTTCTCTATTATTAATCCTTAATAATATTCCAATATGAATTTGATTTGTTTATCATTAATAAACAACTTCTTTTCTACATATCTACATTATATTTATAATAGCCGTTTGTTGCAATCTTTATTTATCATAATATCTTTTGCTATTGGGAAAAATATCTAACATTATAAAATAAAAGGCATGTCAAGTATCTCTCAACATACTTTTTTTTAATTTTCATATTCAAACTACTAACTTACTGATATTCCTTCTGCGGACAACCATTGTTTCACAACATCAATACTTACTTTTGCCACCTGTGCAATCTTATCAAGTGGAAAACCTAACTGTGCATACTCTATCGACATTTTGCGTGTTTGTTCCTCACGTCCTTCTTTACGCCCAATCTCCCGGCCAATCGCCTCCGACTCTTCTCTCTCCATCCTCAGATGTTCTTCCTGATCATACTCAAAAATACTCATTCTCAACACCTCCGCTTTATTACGCTTCAAAAAATCTGCTAAAATGCCATTTTTAATACATTCATTCACGGCCAGTTCCATCGCAGCATCAAAATCCATATACTCCTGATACTTCCGAATCGTATCTACAAAAATCATATACTGATGCAAAGTCGGACTCTTTGCTGCCAGTTCCTGATTATGCCCTTCATTGATATTCAGCACTGTGATCTTCAGTTCCAGATCCGGCTCGCCCGTATGTATCTGATATGCATCTGATAAACGCTGCTCTGACACGTCCGGAAGATTCTCCGTTCCATTATAAAACACCACCAACTTCGGTTCCGGAAGTTCTATCATCTTCCTGCCATACAGATTATCATCTTTGACCAACACCGCATATACACAGGTTACATAAATCAGATTCCGCAACGGCATATTTTTATTCACCGTTGACTGATGCTCATACAGTAATAACTGCGATGCGATCACAAACGATACATCATTTCGCATCCCCATGTACGTCGCATTCTCCAACGTCGTAATTTTCAGATCATTCGGATCATCATATTCCGAATCATTCATGGCATTGTATACTTCCAATGCCACACTCGGATCATTCAAAAGCATCCGAAATACCCTGTCCTTGTACTCCCGGCTTGGTTCCCCAAGTATTTTCAGAATATCTTTCATAACCTCCTGAATATATTCCGTTGTGATCCCTTCATTTTTTGTCAACTCTGTCGTTTTTGCCATCCATTGTCCTCCTCCATGTAAGCAGAAAGAACAATTGTCTGACTGACTGTATTCTGCAAAAATTATAAATACCATTCGTTACTTGCAAATATTTACAACTTCATCACAAAATTCCTTCTACTTATTTTTACTTGTTTCCTGAAATTCAAGCATTAAGAAATTCTGTCGATTATATTAGAATACAGATCGGCTTGTGCCAAATATGAATTGAAGAATATTAATGCTTACACTGAGTGTAGCATTGAATGATATATTCGTCAACTACTTTTTGTGTTTGATTGCAATGTTGTATTATTCGTAGTCTTCATTTGTATTATATATTATTTCATCTGTCGTTTATAGTTTAATCGTTCCACAAAAAAAAGACCGCCTCTCCCGAGACGGCCTTCCACCACATCACTCCTACCGATTGCCATACATCTTCTCATAATAATTCTGATACTCACCACTAATGATAGTCTCCCACCACTCACGGTTATCCAGATACCACTGAATGGTCTTCTTAATACCTTAACTTCCAAAAAAGTTCCACTCAATCCACCTCTACTGGTTTTCTTCTTGTATATTTTCGCTTAACTTTTGGCTGAGC
>CAVKTR010000121.1:0-7541 GCA_963659325.1 Dysosmobacter segnis | reverse complement strand
ATTTTAAACTAATACTTATAAAATAAATTAAATATAGAAGGTATTTTATATGCCTCAAAGTGTAGTAGAGAGGTGAAAATATAATGTTAAAAAAGTATTACATAGTTTGATAGTAGTAGCATTTCTGGGAATATTATTTGTGGGAGGCATAAATGCAGATAAAAGAAAAAATACCTTACAAGAAGATGGCGTGGGAATGGATATGATAGAAGATACGTCGTCGTTAGATCTTGAAATAATGGCTTATATTGAATTTTCGAATGAATTTATCCCAGTAAATGTAAATCAAATTAATGAAATGATTAATAGGAATGAAACGTTTATTTTGTATACGGGAAGAGTAACTTGTCAATGGTGTAGAAAAATTGTTCCAATTTTGTATGATGTTCAAAAAGATAATGATTTAGTAGTATACTATTTAGATAGTGAAAATACAAAAGTAGATGAACAAATACAGGAATTTCGAACAATGTATGAAATTGAGTCGGTTCCATCTATTATAAAATTTAAAGAGAATGGCGCATGGGAAAAAATTGTTTTTGACGAAAAAGCAACAAGAGATCAAATATATAAGGACATAAATAAAAGTATAGATATAACTTATAAAAATAATTGAACAAATAATGAGTATAGTTTAATCATTCTAAAAAAATACTAGCAGGTAGCAAAAGCTGCCTGCTTTTTTTAGTTGTCTCAAATTTGCAATCGACGTATATCAATAATAGCAGGTAGAGATAGAGAGACAGCATGATGGGATGCTCTACTTTGCAAATCCCCCCAAGGGGAAAGCGTATGGCCATACGGAAAAATAAGCAACTTTTGAGAAAAATCAAGAGCGGAAAGGAGCAGGCGGAATCATCCGTCAGATGAGAGAATGAGCTATATCAAATTTTTACAGCATGGAAAACGCATGGGTGTCGTTGCTATTGCCGGTCTGTTGGCATTGGCACCGGTATCATCGACTGTGTATGCAGCAACATCGGCTGTGACTACCAATAATACGGCAACCAAGAACGATCTGCTGAATGCAGATATCATTGATGAAGCAAAAACAGGATCTATCTCCATATATAAATACGACATCACTGCAGCGGAGGCAGCAGGCGATTATAAGGCAGGGACTTATAAGGCAACCGGAGAAGCAGACAGCAGAGTGGAAAGTGCCTTAAAGGATTATGCTATCGAGGGCGTGCAGTTTTCCTATTTACGTGTTGGTAACGTGGAGACACACAGCGTGCAGGAAGACACCGGAACAACCATTGAGCTTGTCTATGAGATCCCGGCAGATTTGGCAAAGATCCTTGGACTTACAGGAAAAGATAACATTGACATGACAGGTGAAAAGGAAGCAAATCCCTGCCATAATACCGGAGTCTATCATGTGACAAGCCAGAAAATTACAGATGCCATGGAAGCTCTGTTAAAAGAAGATAATGTGGCGGCAAAAAATGCGCTGGAGTCTTACCTGTATGATTACGGTACGGAAGATTCCACAACGGATCAGAAAACGAAAGCAGGAGTCGTCAATCTTCCAAAGACAGATAAGAACGGCTATACCCATGCGGAGAACCTGCAGCTTGGATTATACCTGTTTGTGGAGACAGAAGTTTCGGAGCAGGTAGTGGAGACCGTTAATCCATGGTTTGTGCAGTTGCCATTTACCAATACAAGCGCCCAGACCAGTGAGGACGGCGTCAGCTATGGGAGCAATGGAAGCCATGCAGAAGATGGGGTGACTAATTCTGAAAGTGCGGATGGCACACAGGCACATGAGTCCGGCGGGGAATCCTGGCTGTATGATATGGTTGTCTACCCGAAAAATCAGACCGGCAACCCAACACTGGATAAGAGTGTCCGGAATGCTTACAGCAATACGATCTCAGAAGCATCCGGTGTAGCATCCAAAACGGATAAGAACATGACCGTACATACCGGATCGGATTATATCTCACGCAATGATTCGGATTCCCTGGTCGTATTTAATAAGGACACCAATGCCAATAATACGGAAGATATCAATGCAGAGAAATATGTGGCTAACCGCGGAGGATATACTGCGGATGGCGTGACAGCAGGCAAAGGCGGTGCGGGATACAGTGAAGATTTTGCTTACCGGGACACAACGACCGCATCGGAAGGGGATGTGCTGGACTATATTTTGGTTTCCAAATTACCGCACATCAGTTCCAAGGCAACGTTCCTCAGCGAATATACCTTTACAGATACCTTGTCTAAAGGTATCTCATACAATCGGAACCTATACCTGTAAGGAGATATCTGCACCGGTGCATTACCAGTTATTCGGAATCATGTATTTTACTGGACAGGAAGAGACAAAAGCGGATGTGACAACCGGACTGAAACTGGTGATCAGACAGGAGAAAAATGGTGTGGCACCACAGATCTGTCAGGGGGATGGCACTGGCAGTGGAAGTATCCTGGCAGAAAACCCGAAGATCGAAGCCTATGATGAGACACAGTACGGCTCCATTACGATCTACAAGAAGAGTGCGGATGAGAAACAGATCCCGTTAGCAGGCGTATCCTTCCGGCTGGTCGGCGTGGATGAAGGGGATGAGCATATTGCAAGTACCGATGCAGACGGCAGGATCTGTTGGGAAGGACTGCTCCCACAGGACTATGTGATCACAGAGATCAAGACAGCAGACGGGAAAAATCTCCTGAAGGATAATATCACCGTCACCCTGCCGATGGAGCTTACCATAGAGGAAGCACAACTGCGTGGGGCAGATCTGTCACAGGCAGTCTGGGATGAGGCAGCACAGAAGTATTGTTTTTATAATCTGACATTTGAGATTGGCAATTCAACAGTGCTTACCATGCCGATGACCGGAGGAAACACAGAAAGCATGTATGTCCTTATGATCGTGGGTATCCTGGCGGCTGTTGGCGGAATCGCCCTGCTGGCGCGAAGCAGAAAGAAGAATCATGTGAACTAGAAAGGTTGCGACCGCTGCATATATTTTGTGGCGGCTGCATTTTTTTATACTGAAAAAGTGGACGGAAGAAAAAAGCGGGAGGAGAAGATAAATGGAATTAAAGATCAAACTATATGAGAAAGAGGGAAAACGGTGCTGTAATATCGAAGATGGGAAGGAAAACGGGCAGGAGTACCGGGATATCTCCCTGGAATGGTTTGGTGAGATGGTGACGGAACTGTTTGTGTGTATGGAAGCGATCGAAAATAATGTCGAAAAATAAAAATATTTGTTATGAAAGGTGTTCGAAATCCGTATATATAAATAGAGACATGTAATTACAGGATAATTACAACGTAAGATAAGGAGGAACATGAGATGGAAATCGCAATCGACACAGGAAACAAACAGGTCAAAACAGATCATTCAATTTCTATTTCAGGCGTGGTGGCACAGACCACTATTCCTGCAACTGCCCGTCCGGAAGATTATATCAGATACCGGGGCAGATATTACGCATTGACCAATAAGCGGCAGGAATATTTAAGGGATAAATCAGAAACAGAGCGTTACTTCGTTTTGGCAATGATGGGGATCGCAAAAGAACTGGACTATATGGAAAGCCATAATGAGATTGCCTATGACCCGGATAAAACCTATTACATTACCATGCTTGGAGGATTACCGCCTGCCCATATGGAAGATGCCCACCTAAAAGATAATTTTAAAGCCTATTTTAAAACGTCGGAGGCGCAATACGTGTGGTATAAGGGTAGAACGTGGCGAGTGAAGATTACAAAAGTGTATGTATATGCGCAATGTTATGCTGCCATTATGACGGTGTTTACACAAATTAAGCCATACCCACGTGTTGTTGGGATTGATATCGGCGGATTCACAACGGATTATCTGACAATGGTGCGTGGCACGATTGATATCGAGCATACGGATTCTTTAGAGCAAGGTCTGATCCTCTTATATCAGACCATCCATAAAAAGTGTCTGAAAAAGTTTGATGCGATCATCGAAGAGAGTGATGTGGATGCCATTTTAAGTGGGGACACCAGTCTGTATGATGAGGAAGATCATTACACTGGTGGAAGAAGAGGCACAGGCATTTGTAGACGGTTTGCTGTCCTCTTTTCGCGAATTTCAGATCGACCTGAAACATTCCTTTGTGGTGTTCTTAGGCGGTGGAGCAATCCTTCTGAAAAAATATATTGAGAAATCCCCATTGCTTGGCAGATATATGTTTCTGGAGGATATAAAAGGAAACGTACATGGATACAAATTGTTGTATCAGGTGATGCAAAAAAAGAAGGGTGAGCAATAAAGAAGGGTGAGCGATCATGAAAAAGAATCCCTATCAGTTTACGATCCGGTTTAACAGCACGATCGCCGGACACTGCCAGGCAGCGGCATTCTTAAACCGCTGCGGTACGCGTGCCAAGGCACATGTGATCGCGGAAGCACTGGACTTATATTTACGTGAGAAAAAGCAACTGTTAGGACTTGGGGAACTGGAGCGTATCGAAGTTGTATCGGAAGTGAATGGACAGGAGCACAGAGAAGATAACAGGCAGGAGAAAAAAACAGACCAGAAAAAGGTTTCAAAGCCAGAGCCGGTTGTATATGCACAGGAAGTGGAAGCACTTAATGAAGAGGACATAGATGCGATCGTTGCATCTCTTGCTGCCTGGGATATGGAAGATTAATGAGAAATGGAGAGTACATGGATATGAAATTATTAGACGAGCTAAAGAAAATGGCAGCACTGGATCAGGCGGATAAAGAATTTTTAAAACGGACGGAAAAACAGATGGGACATTTCCTCAAAGAAGGGATCGATTTGTTTTTCTGTTTCTTCTTCCGGCTGTGATCGCCAGTCTGCCGGATAAGTGAGGGCAGATGAGAAAAAAATTACAAGAGAAAAAGAAGCAGTGGATGGAATGGCTGACCGGGCTTTTTGCGAAAGGGAAAGAGCTGATAAAAACGGTCAGGGAACATATGGCAGAACTGAGCCGGGAGCAGGAGCTGGAAGAAAGAAAAATACAGGCATTAAAGCGGATGATCCGTTATGCGGGGGAACTTCTTCTTGTACTAATGGTCAGAGAAGCGGTTGTAGTATGTAGCCGCTTCTTATTTTTAACAGGAAAGGAAGAAAAATGGGAAGAATTATATTGGAAGATGGCTCCCAGTATCTGCCGGTTAAATTCCGGATTTCGGAATTTTATCAACAGCATCCTAAAGGGAAGATTCGCACCAGTCTGATGCGATTTGACCGCCAGAATAACAATCCTGGATTCGTGGATTCCGTACTGATAAAGGCAGAAGTGTATCGTGATGATGCGACGCTTCTTGCGGAAGCCTATTCCCAACGGAGATGTGAACCACAGGAGCCCTCTTTTTTCGAGTGCGCGGAAACAGTCGCGATCGGAAGGGCGTTGTCAGATGCCGGTTACAGCGTTTACAGTGAAGATCTGGGCGATGATCCATGTAAAAGAAAGATCATGCTGGATGATGGCAGTTTGTATCTCAAGGCAGGCTTTCGGATCGCATGGGCCAGGCGGGAAATGCCACAGATGCTGATCCGAAAAGAAATACTGCTTATGACGCCGTATCAGGCGATCGTCAAGGCAACGATCGTGAATGAAGGAGAAGTTTTGGCAACAGCTCATGCCATGCGGGTATGGAGTGATGCACATGCGGCGGGGCACTACTTTTTGGAAAGTGCAGAGACAGCGGCAGTCGCCAGGGCACTGAGTATGATCGGATATGACCTGCCACCAGAGGAGAGCCATGAATGGGACGAACACGACAATTATTCAGAAGCTCCTGTAAGTGCAGACTGTTATACACAGCAGGATGAAGCAGAAGCAATGCCAGAACTTGGAACAGGACTGTCAGCACCATATTGTCAGACAGGTGTGATGCCATGCCAGGATAGCGGACAAAATCCCATTATGGTGGGAAATACCGCTGTATATACGCGTGTACAGTATGACACAGAGAATGGCAATGGGGTCTTTGGCGGGGGTGAAAACTATGGATCCGACGACTATGGAAGATAAAATCAAGGAAGGGTATTATGCTCTATGCCTCGCGATTCTCAAGGGATATAGCGTCAATGAGGCATTTCATGCATTGGAAATGCCAAATTGGAAGAAAGATCCTTCCAAAATCGACATCTGGGCGACGGCACAGGAACGGAGCGTGACAGAAACCGCAAAAGAGTGTGGATGCTCCGTTTCAACAGTAAAGCGTTGCAAGCGGATGAAATTGGAACAGCAGAGCCTGTGGGATGTTTTTGGACATGATGCATTGTAAATTTCTAATATCTTGTAATGACTTGGGAGTTATGGTAAGGTATAATTAAAACACCACAGGAAGGATGTGAATGCAATATGCCAGAAGCAGTAAATCATGTAGTATTCCAATTTTCCAGAGAATTAAAACGTATGTTAGGTGAACGCCTGGTTCGTGTTGTTCTGTATGGTTCTTATGCTAGAGGAACATACCACGATAATTCAGATGTTGATATTATGATTCTGGTCAATATGTCAGAAGATGAAATCAGACAGATCAAGAACAGCATTTATGATCTTGCTTTTGAAATAGAAATGGATACCGGTATTGATATTGCACCTATCATTAAGGAAAAACAGCAGTATGAATATTGGGTAGATACCTTACCTTTTTATAAAAATATAAAGGAAGAGGGTGTTGTCATAAGTGAGTGATAAAAAAACAGATTTGTCTAACTATCGAATGGAAAATGCGGTAGAAACTTTTCATGCTGCAAAGTTGTGTTTGGATAGTAAATTATACAAAGATGCTATAAACAGATGTTATTATGCTGCATTTTATGCGATTAAGGCAGTATTGGCATTGGAAGAGATTGATTTTAAACGGCATAAGGATGTTGTAGCCTATTTCAATAAGACCTATGTTGCAAGTGGTATATTTCCAAGAGAGATAGGAAAAAAACTGGGAAGGCTGAAACAGGAACGCGAGAGTAGCGATTATGATGATTTCTATATGGCATCATTAAGTGACGCAACTGAGCAGTTAAAGGTAGCAGAATTAATCATTGATGCAGTAAAAGAATATTTATCAAAACGAAATATGTAATGAAAAAAGACGGTTGTTATAGAAAGCACGAAGTTTTCCTATGGCATCCGTCTTTTTTATGCCTGTATGGAATGGCGAAAGTCTAGCAGGGATAGTCATGCTGTTCTGTCCGCAAAGCAATGAGCCCGTCAATATCACCGGTTTTCATATACTGAAAGTACCGGCGTTCAAAGTCAGCTTGTATGGCGGCAACCTGTTCGGGTGGATTGCAGCACACAAAAACCAGGTTGTAAGGATAATGCTGCCGTTCAAAACTGAACAGATCCAGATCCCGGACATACTTGATAAAATACCATTTCCGCAATGCGGATTTTCATTTTATCGGATGCGTGATATAGCTTATATAATATTGATACCCTTCTTGAACCTGAACTTCCAGCGTAAAGTTCCACTCAAATAATGAATCGATCATAAAACTGCTCAAAAAGCCCGAAAATATGCGATTTTTTAACAAGAAAACTTGAAAAAAAA
>CAVKTR010000120.1:0-7589 GCA_963659325.1 Dysosmobacter segnis | reverse complement strand
TACCCCAGGATGTCTGATGTACATACTGTAATTTGTTCTCTTTGTCTGTATACTGGATGCCGAATGCTTTTGCAAATATGTCACCGAAGTTATGGCTTGTACCGGACTGCAGTGCTTTTCCGTCATGCATCAGTGCCTCGATGGTGTAAGTAGCCTCAGCTCCTGCGAATTTTTCTTTCTCTGTCTTCTGTCCGCGGATCACCGGCATAGCCAATACTTCCTCACAGAAATCTGCATACAGGTTCAGCATCTGGATCGTACGTGCCTCAGATTCCTCTGCGGTTGCATGTGCTGTATGGCCTTCCTGCCATAAGAACTCTCTGGAACGAAGGAACGGACGTGTCTCTTTTTCCCATCTTACAACGGAACACCACTGGTTATATACCTTCGGCAGATCACGGTAAGACTGGATATCGTTTTTATAAAAATCACAGAATAATGTCTCAGATGTCGGACGTACACAGAGACGCTCCTGCAGTGGATTTAATCCACCGTGTGTTACCCATGCAACTTCCGGTGCGAATCCTTCTACGTGATCTTTCTCTACATTTAAAAGACTTTCCGGAATGAACATTGGCATGTATACATTCTCTACACCTGTCTCTTTGAAACGACGGTCAAGCTCTTTCTGGATGTTCTCCCAGATCGCATACCCTGCCGGTTTGATGACCATGCATCCTCTGACGCTGGAATAATCGGTTAATCCGGCTTTTTTTACTACATCTGTGTACCACTGTGCAAAATCCACATCCATAGATGTAATGGCTTCTACTAATTTTTTGTCCTTTGCCATGACTGTATCTCCTTTTCATTTCTTTAATAGTCTTCTTTAACACCATCTATCAAATCAAGTCGATCGCAAGATGAGACCTGGCGCGTAATTCTAATTCAGCGTAAGCTGATAACTGCCTCAGAATTGCTGCGCATTCACATGGTTTTTTCATCTCAGTATGAGATAAAAAACACCGGAGTTCTGATCCCACATAGGGACCGGAATTCCGGCGGTACCACCCTGCTTATATGCATAACTTCGCATATCCACTCAATACCGTTAACGCCGGTTCTACGCCGTACTCCTCGCACGGGGCTCAAGGCCCGGTTCCAAATGTTCCAAACAAGGATGTCGCAGCATACATGAATTCATGTACATCCTCTCTCTGTAGAATTTCCCATCTGTACTATTTCCTGTCACAGCCGATTTCTTATTTATATGTCTTTCATTGAAAAACTGTAATCAACCGTTATTCTAAGCGAATCCGTCGGGAATGTCAAGGGGCAGAAATGCTCAGAAAAACAAACATACACATCTTTTTCATCCCTGCGATGCATGAATTGTATCGATAAATATTTTATACTTATTTAACTTGCGAAGCATAGGGGAATGAACTATTATTAATAAGTAAAAGTTTCTGTATATAAATTCAGAAAGAACAGAGGAGATAAAAGAATCAATCATGAAAAAAATAACCTCACTCATTGACATTCTTTCCGCGCAGACCGAAAAAGCGCCGGAACGTGTCATCTACCGTTTTCTGGAATACAAAAACGGCGACTGGGAGATGCAGGATATCACCATGCGCTCCCTCTATCATAAATCTCTGGAGATTGCCTATGCACTCCGCAAAAAGGGACTGCGTCCGGGAGACCGGGCAGTCATTTTCAGTATGCAGGATTACGGCACAACTTACGCGATCCTCGGCTGTATGATGGCAGGTGTCACTTTCACCGTCATTCCACCGCCGCTGGATGAAGGTAAGATTGCCCGTTTTATCTCCGTACTGAAATCCTGTCAGCCGAAAGCACTGATCTCCAACTATGCCCTGGAGCAGGAATCCGGTGTCAGTCTCACCGGCCGTCTGATCCGAGAGGCCTTCACCAGTGTGATCCGGCTGAAACGTATTTACACAGACCGTCTGACTCCGTACAAACGGAAGGATGTCATTGTGGAAGCCACGGAAAACCGTCTGGTTTACCTGCAGTACACTTCCGGTTCCACCAGTGCACCGCGTGGCGTGCGCGTCACCTGGAAGGCATTGATGAAAAACCTGGAACAGTGTCAGGCCTGCTACGATTTTAACAATGGCACCCTCGGTACCTGGGTTCCGTTTTTCCACAATCTGGGCCTCGTTGTTACGATCTGTATGCCGATCTGCACCACAAATGCCTGTGCATACTTTTTATCCACCATGCAGTTTCTGGAGAACCCAAAACTCTGGGTAAAAATGCTGCATGACTTCAACCTGACTTTAACTGTGGGACCGGGTTCTGCCTTTGATGCATGTACCCGTATTTTTACGCCGGAGGAAGCAGCCAAATATCCGCTGACTCAGGTGACCCACTTTATGAACGGCTCTGAATTTATCAGTGCAAAAACCGTTGAAAAGTTCTCCGAACTGTTTCAGCTTTCCCCGAATGCCATGGCTCCGGGTTATGGTCTGGCCGAAAATGTCTGCCTGGCTACCTTTGCCAGCCAGGATTACCGCACCTTAAAACTCGATTATGAAGCTTACCAGAAAAACCGTGCGGTTCTGGTGACCGAAGCAAAAGAAGGCCAGCAGGTCAAAGACATTGTCAGTGTCGGAAAACCAGTCAAAGACCTCACCGTGGTCATTGCCAATCCGAAGACAAAGAAACCGTATCCGGATCTGCACATCGGTGAAATCTTCATTTCCGGTGACAGCGTGGCCAACGGCTACTGGGGCAATTTAAAGGAAAACGCAAACTTCCGCGTGCGTCTGGAAGGCTATGACCGCAATTTCTACAAAACCGGCGATCTCGGATTTTTATACGAAGGCCACCTTTACATTACCGGACGTATCAAGGAAATGCTGATCATCAACGGACACAATATCTTCCCGAGTGACCTGCAGGCTCTGATCATGCAGAAAGTTCCGGTGCTGGCTACCACTGCATTCGGATTTTTCGCCACAAATGATGGGGAAAAAGAGCATGTCATCGCCGTGGTAGAATCCAAACCGGAGGAAGATTTCCAGAAGCGGGTCAGCCAGATCAATGCGGCGGTATCCGCACGGTTCGGTTTTTCCTTCTACGATATTATTTTTGTGCCAAGAGGCGCGATCCCGCGTACGGACAACAGTAAGCTTCAGATGCTGAAAGCCCGGGAACTGTATCAGCAGGGTAAATTACAGATCCTGCACAGCAGCCATGCGTACCGTACCAGCAGCGGGGAAACCACGATTATCGACAAATCCATCGATAAAGCAGATGAGATCCTGCTTCAGGTAAAATCTGTATTTGAAAAAGTTTTGAATATTGAGCAGTACAACCTCACAGACTCTTTCCTGGAGCTTGGCGGTGATTCCCTGATGGGATTTGAGCTGGTCAACAAAATTGAAGAACGCTTCCATGTCAAACTGGATCTGAGAGAAGTGCTTCTGGACTCCTCCGTCTCCGGTGTGGCTAACTATGTCCGCCGGGTGCTGACCGGTGGAAAAGGTGTGTCCAAAGCAGTGGATCTGGAACAGGAATGTCACCTTGATCCGTCCATCGCCCCGACGGGAAGTTACAATACCGCTCCGCAGGACTGCAGAAATATCCTGCTGACGGGTGCCACCGGATTCCTCGGTGCACAGCTCATCCGCGCGATCCTGACGCAGTATCCGCATGACGGACTGAATCTGTACTGTCTGGTGCGTGCAGATTCCGAAGAAGCCGGTCTGGAGCGTCTGGTCAGCAACATGAAGCATTATGAATGCTGGAATGAGGATTTCCGCGCATTTTTACATCCGGTCATCGGTGATCTCTCCACAGAAAAATTCGGCCTTTCCGAAGAACTGTGGCAGGAACTGACGGAAAAGATCCAGGTCATCTACCACAACGGTGCCCTGTTGAACTTCATTTTCCCGTATGAGTTCCTGAAAGAGACCAATGTACACGGAACCGTGGAAACCCTGCGGCTTGCCTGCGCCGGCAAACCAAAATATTACCACTATGTATCTTCCTACAGTGTCTATGACACCCCGAATAACAAGGGCAAACGGGTCTATGAAAATGATCCGCTGAACACCGCACATGGCTTCTCCCTTGCTTATTCTGAGACAAAATGGGTATCAGAAAAGCTGGTAGGAATCGCGCAGAAACGTGGATTGCACACCGTGATCTATCGTCCTGGCGATATCATCGGTGCAGCCAACGGCATCTGGGAAATGGATGACATGGTCAGCCGAATGATCGTCGGAACGATCCAGATGCAGGCGATCCCGCGCACAAGCTACTGCATGCATATGACACCGGTAGATTTCGTGGCAGATGCGATCTGCTGCATTTCCCGCAAACCGGAAGCCATGGATCAGGCCTTCAATCTGGTCAACCCGGAACCGGTTCCAGTGAAAAAGGCCGTTTCCTATATCCGTGCCAACGGTTATCCGGTGCGCTACATTACGTTTGGTGCATGGAAGAGCAAACTGAAACAGGCAACCGCATCAGAAAATGCACTGACCTTACTGGCCTGCCTGTTTGAGAGCGGCACCGACGCAAATCCTGGTGTCCTGCGTCACTTTGTGGGAAAAGATACCATTTATGACTGTACAAAAGCAAATGTCCTGCTGAATCAGTCCGGCATCAGCTGCCCATCGGTGGATGAGAAGCTGTTTACCGCTTATCTGAATTATTTTAAAAAGAATGGATGTATATAAAATATGAAAATCGGAATACCACGGGCTTTACTTTATTATCGTTACCATGTTCTCTGGGAAACTTTTTTTCGGGAACTTGGTCACGAAACCATCGCAAGCCCACATACAAATAAGACACTTATGGATGCAGGCAGCCACTACGCCATCGACGAGAACTGTCTCTCCAGCAAATTATTTTTCGGTCATGTCTCCGCACTGGAAGGAAAATGTGACGCAGTCTTTGTTCCGCGTATCGCAAACTACGGAAAAGACGGTGTCATGTGCTCCCGTTTTGAGGCGCTGTATGACATGGCTGCAAACACCTTCCGCGATCATGATATTAACTTCATCACCTGCAACGTGGATCTTCAGCAGAAATGTCCGGAGGAGCAGGCTTACGTGATGCTGGCAGTTTCCCTCGGTGCTTCCGAAAGCCAGGCAAAGGAAGCTTACCAGAAAGCATATGCCGCATGGCAGGAAGCACATGAGAAACACATTCAGGAAGAGGAAGCAAAGCTGCACGATGACCGCATCAAGATCCTTGTGGTTGGACACAGCTACAACCTCTACGATGAATATATCGGAAAACCGATCATAAAAGGAATCCAGCAGCTGGATGCTGTTCCAATCTGTTCGGATGCCGTAGATTTAAAACAGGCACAGACGGATTCCCTGAATATCTGCAAAGCCGTTCCGTGGATCATGAACCGCGAACTGCTTGGCGCGATTTCCAAATATCACAGCAATGTAGATGGAATTATCCTGCTTACCGCATTCCCGTGTGGACCTGATTCCATGGTCAACGAGATGATCATCCGACGGATCAAAGACCGTCCGATCCTGAACCTGCTGCTGGACAGCCAGGACGGAAACGCCGGTATCGAGACCCGTCTGGAAAGCTTTATTGATATTATCCGTTTCCGAAAGGAGGCACGTCTGTAATGCCGGAAAAGAAATATAAACTCTGTTATCCGCAGCTGGGAAACTATGACATTCCAATCCAGTACTTTGTAAACAACGGTCTGCATCTGGAATATCTGGCCCCGCCTGCCATGACCAAACGAACCATTGAACTTGGTGCAAAATACAGCCCGGATTTTGTCTGTGCACCGTTCAAATGTATGATGGGCTGTTACATCGAAGCCTTGGAGCAGGGCGCAAACGTTCTGATCCAGACCGGCGGAACCTGTCGTCTGGGCTACTACGGTGAACTTCACGAACAAATTTTAAAGGATATGGGTTACGATTTTGACATGTTCAACTTAACCCTTTTCCGCTACAAAGGTCTCCTTGGCATGTTAAAAGGCATGAGGCAGTTTGCCCCGAATGCTTCTCTGCTTCAGATGGCAAAGGCCCTGCCTGCTACAGCCAGAATGATCACCGTCATCGACAAAGTCGAAGACAACTACCGTCAGAATATGGGCTTTGAGCTTGAAAAAGGCTCTTACGATAAAGTATACAACCGTTTCCTGGCGCAGCTTCGCAAGGCAAAAGGATTAAAGGATGTCAACCGCATTTACAAACAGACCATCGCAGATTTTGATGCCATTCCGAAAAACAAACCGGAGCACCCACTGCGTGTCGGTGTGGTCGGTGAATATTTCACCATTATGGATCCTTATTCCAACCATGAAATCGAGAAAAAAATCGCACAGATGGGTGCGGAAGTACACCGCTGGATGAACCTTTCCAACAGTGTGCTGCTCTGTCCGGACGAGGGAACCCTGAAAAAATTAAAAGGCTACCTCACCTACGACCTGTACAAATTCCCATCTTCCCTCTGGGTCAATATCCAGAAAAAGCTTTCCAGCAAATATACCAAATTTGACATGGGAAGTTCCAGTATCTCCACCATCGCCCTGGCAGAACATTATGCCGAAAAAGGCTTTGACGGACTGATTCATGTAAAATCCTTCGGTTGTACACCGGAGATGGATGCCGTTCCGGTACTCCACAACATCAGCTCCGACTACAAGATCCCGGTGCTGTACTTAAACTATGATACCCAGACCAGTGATACCGGTATCGAGACCCGGCTGGAAGCATTTTATGATATGATCGCCATGAGAAAGGAAGTAACAGAATCTTGAAAAAAGCATATTTAGGAATTGACATCGGATCTATTTCCACCAAAGGTGTCATTATCGATGAAGAAAAAAACATCCTCGCCGGAATTTATCTCTGGACCGAGGGAAATCCGATGGGCGCTGCAAAAAAAGTAATCGCAGCCCTTGGAGAAAAAATTGATCAGAATGAATATAAGGTCGTTGCTGCCGGAACAACCGGAAGTGCCCGTAAGCTTGTCGGCGCCATGTGCAACGCCAGCATTGTAAAAAATGAGATCACAGCCCATGCGGTTGGAACCACAACCCTGCATCCGGATGTCCGCACCATCCTTGAGATCGGTGGACAGGACTCCAAGATCATCTGTGTGGAAAACGGTGTCGCTGTGGATTACGCCATGAATACCCTGTGTGCAGCCGGAACCGGTTCTTTCCTTTCCAGCCAGGCCCGTCGTCTTGGTGTGGAAGTAGAAGAATTCGGAAAAATCGCTCTTGGAAGCAAAAATCCGACTCCGATCGCTGCCCGCTGTACCGTATTCGCGGAGTCCGATCTGGTTCACAAAATCCAGATGGGTCATAAAAAAGAAGATATCATTGCCGGTCTGTGTAATGCCGTTGCAAATAACTACTTAAACAATATCGGAAAAGGTAAAAAAATCCTTCCGCCGATCGTATTCCAGGGTGGTGTAAGTAAAAATGAAGGCGTTGTAAAAGCCTTTGCAGACTCTCTGGGAGAAGAGATCATTGTAGATGAAAACGGACATCTGATGGGATGTTATGGTGCTGCGATCCTTGCACTTGGATGCGGCATTGAGAAACCGTTCAGCTTTGATGTGGCAGATATGGAATTTGTGACACGGGAAGTTGTTTGTCCGAATTGTGCAAACCACTG
>CAVKTR010000119.1:0-7646 GCA_963659325.1 Dysosmobacter segnis | reverse complement strand
CTGTATAGGGGATGAGATCAGGGAGAGAACCTCCAGAAGAATGATTCCTCTATACAAAAAAAGAATAAGCTACCCCCTGTATATTTCGGGGATAGGCTTATTATACGAGGAGATTGAGGAGAATGCAGAAAAAGATGAACTGAATGAAAAAATAGAAGCATTATCAAAATTTTTAGATATGGATTCATTTTCAAGGAAAGAGCCTATTCCAGAAACGATAATTGACGCTTATGTGCAAAAAATTATCTATGATCATGGAACATTTACGTGGATATTATCACCAGGTGTTTGTTCGGTACCAAGTGTATCATTGTAGTCGAATGGCAGAGCAAAAAAGACAGATGTACCTAACGTAACAATGTGCTGTGCTAACTCCAGCACAGGCAGCAATCGCTGATGAGAAATAAAATATCTAGTTGATTCATATGAGCAAATAATCTATAATAGGCATATCGTGTGGCACGGTATGCCTATTATTTTGTGAAAGGAACAAAGGAACAGTGGCAAAGAGTCAGAAAACCTATGGGATAGTCGTAGACTATTTTAAGAAAAAAATTATAGCGGGAGATTTAAAACTGGGAGAAAAGCTTCCACCGGAGCGGGAGATTGCGGAAGAACTGGGTGTCAGCCGTAATTCTGTCCGGGAAGCCATCCGTTTTATGGATATGACAGGGGTTATTTCTTCTCAGCAGGGATCCGGTAATTATATTACCTGCGATTTCCAGAGCAGTCTGGAGGAAACCATGGGCATGATGTTTGCTATGGATCAGATTAATTATATACAGCTCAGCCAGATCCGTTATTCACTGGAACGTCTGGCATTTACCCTGGCGTTGGATCATGCCTCCGAGGAAGAGATCAGGCTGATGGAGGATTGCGTCAATAAACTGGACAAGAGTACAGATGCCAGAGTGAACAATGAGCTGGATAAAAAGATTCATTATACCCTGGCGAGAGCGTCAGGAAATGTCCTGATCCTGGATATTCTGGAAGCGTGTTCCAGCGTTATTGATGAATTTGTCAAAGATCTGCGCCGGGAGATCATTCGAAAAGAATCCGGAAAAGAAGCGTTAAATGCCTGCCATCACCGGATCGTTAGGGCATTGCGTGAACATGACCGGGAGGATGGCATTCTGGCATTGAAGGAGCATTTTGCCATTATTAATGAAATCCTTCAAGAGTGGAAATAAAATAAATTACTCCATTGTGTAGATTAGAAAATGATTCGATTTTTTCTTTGCAGGCGATTGTTAGCCGCGGAGACAAAATGGAATCATTTTCTTTCATAGAAGTAAATTGTATACAGTCCACTTTTGTATTAAAATCTGTACATTGCAAAAAAAGTATGCTATACTTTGTAAGTCTGTCTGGACACAGACAGAATACAAATGAGTTGAGAGGTTGAAAAAATGTTAGAAATTATCAAATCGGTGAACTCCGTGGTGAACAACTTCATCTGGGGTGTTCCTGCTATGATCTGCATTATCGGAGTGGGTCTTCTGCTCAGTGTGCGGACAAAATTCTTACAGATTCGTAAATTTCCATATGCAATGAAACAGACCATTGGAAAAATTTTTGATAAAAAGGATGCTTCCGAAGGAGCCATGACTCCATTCCAGGCAGTCTGTACAGCGCTGGCTGGAACTGTCGGAACCGGAAATATCGCCGGCGTGGCCGGAGCGATCGCAATCGGTGGACCGGGCGCGGTCTTCTGGATGTGGATTTCTGCACTGCTGGGTATGTGTACCAAATTTTCCGAGGTAACTCTTGCGGTACATTTTCGTGAGAAAAATGCAGTTGGGGACTGGGTTGGCGGACCGATGTACTATATCAAAAACGGATTAAAAAAACACTGGCACTGGCTTGCTGTTTTATTTGCTCTGTTTGGTGTGCTGACCGTATTCGGAACCGGTAATGCTACACAGGTAAATACGATCACAACGGCCATTGATTCTGCGTTATTGAATTTCAATATCATTTCGGAAGATTCTACAAAGATGATTAATCTGGCGATAGGTATTTTTGTCGCTATTTTAGTAGCAATGATCCTGCTTGGCGGTGTGAAACGTATCGGTCGTGTTGCTGAACGCCTGATTCCATTTATGGCATTGTTATATATTGTACTTGCTTTTGGTGTTATTATTTTGAATATCGAACGTGTGCCGGAAGTTTTTCGTTCTATCATTGATGGTGCGTTCCATCCTGCTTCTGTGACCGGTGGTATCGTAGGAAGCTTTTTCTTAAGTATGAAAAAGGGTGTATCACGTGGTATTTTTTCCAACGAGGCAGGACTGGGTACCGGTTCCATTGCTCATGCATGTGCGGATACCGGTGAACCGGTAAAACAGGGGATGTTCGGCATTTTTGAAGTATTCACCGATACAATCCTGATCTGTACGCTGACTGCTATGGTTATCCTGTGCAGCGGTATCCCGGTTGGATATGGTTCTGATGCAGGTGCAGAACTGACTATTTCCGGATTTACGGCTACATACGGCAACTGGGTATCTGTTTTTACAGCCATCTCACTTTGCTGTTTTGCATTTTCAACCATCATCGGATGGGGACTATACGGTTCACGTTGTATGGAGTACCTCTCTTCTGAAAAATGGGTAAAACCGTTTATGGTCGTTTACTCATTGGTAGCCATTGTTGGCGCAACCATGGATCTTGGTATGCTCTGGAGCATTGCAGAGACATTCAACGGTCTGATGGCAATCCCGAACCTGATCGCGTTATTCCTGTTATCGGGTACGGTGGTGAAGTTGGTAAAAGACTATTTTGCGAGACAACATAAGTAGTTATTTCCCTTATATATAATATTAGAAAAGAGAATAACATCAGGGATTGATATTTCCTTGACATAGTATAACCGCCGTGCTATATTTTAGAGCGGCAAAGGTGCCAGAGTATTTGGATTAAGCTACTTCTGGCACCTTTTTTGCGAGAAAAAATAGAGAGAAAAAAGAGCAGGAGGATGTTATGGAAAACAACCAGACAAATGAGAAACAGCAGGATTACGAGCTTCAGGCGGTACCTGACAGCGCAAGAAAAGGTTTTCTGTCAATGTTTATGATCATGATGGGCTTTACCTTTTTCTCCGCCAGCATGAGTGTCGGCGGTCAGCTTGGTATCGGCCTGAACATGACAAAATTTATATGGGCTTTGCTCATCGGTAATGCGATTCTTGGCGTATATACCGGTATCCTTGGTTACATGGGATGCAAGACAGGACTTGCCCTGGATCTGATGGCGAGACATGCCTTCGGAAAGAAAGGGTCCTGGCTTTGTTCCGCAATTATTACGTTTACACAAATGGGATGGTTTGGCGTAGGTATCGCAATGTTTTCCATTCCGGTTGCAGAGCTGACTGGTATTCCGGTAGTGGTTCTTGTTATTTTGTCTGGTGGTCTTATGACAGCCTCTGCTTATTTTGGTATTAAATCTCTGGAGATCGTAAGCTGGATCGCAGTTCCGGCAGTCGGAATCCTGGGATGCATTTCCGTGGGATTTGGTGTCTCTTCCATGGGCGGACTTGGTGGTCTGTTCGCAGCAGAACCGCAGAATCCGATCACACTGGCCACAGCCATTACACTGGTGGTAGGTTCTTTTGTCAGCGGTGGTACAACAACCCCGAACTACACACGTTTTGCAAAAACAAGAAAAATCGCAGTTATCGCAACTGTCATTGCGTTCTTTGTAGGAAACTCCCTGATGTTTGTTTTCGGAGCAGTTGGTGGTTCCGTAACAGGACAGGCAGATATCTTCTATATCATGATTGCACAGGGATTAGCAATTCCGGCCATCATCGTACTTGGTTTAAATATCTGGACCACAGCTGATAACGGATTATATTCCTGCGGACTTGGACTTTCCAACATCACAGGATGCTCCAAAAAGAAAATGGTATTAGTCAGCGGTATCATCGGAATCGTAGCTTCTGTATGGTTATACTATAACTTTACTTCCTGGCTGACTTTCATGGGATATGCGATTCCGCCGGTTGGTGGTGTGGTAATCACTGATTATTTCATGCATCAGAGACGTTATCAGGAAAATGATACAACAAATATGAAAACCGTAAAATGGTATGCGATCATCGCTGTTGTGGCAGGTGCCATCGTTGGTCTGAAAGTACCGGTTGGTATCGGTTCTATCAACTCCATCGTTGCAGCATGCGTCATTTACTTTATCGGAAGCAAGATCTGCGATAAAGAAAAATAGACCGAGCTCATTGAGCGAGGGATACTTCTTGCTCGAAGGGCAAGAAGGGGAGAATGCTTGGAATTAACCAGAGGGGGTACAAAATATGAACAGAGGAAATGTATTTGGAATCAATGGAAAAATTGAGACAGAATGCCTGACCGTTGTTGGTGCACAGTATGCACCTATCGGAGCCATGAATATGGAAGATGTAGACCGCAATACAGAAACGCTGCTTTCTTTTATGGATCGAGCATCCGGCGGATTTCCGGGGTTTGATCTGTTTGTGGCACCGGAAGCGTGCATTCAGGGCTTTCCACAGTTTGGATGGGAAAATACGCTGTTGACTTTTGACAGTCCGCAGATCAGGAAGTTTCAGGAAAAATGTGCGGAACTGGAAGTGTATGGTGTATTTGATTTCCTGCTTCGGGTGGATGAACAGAACAATTACACTAATACGGCTATCGTGATCAATGACAAAGGTGAGATTATTCACCGTTATGATAAAATGAATCCGTGGATTCCTTTTGAAGGTTCCATCCCGGGACGCAGTTGTACTGTATGCGACGGACCGAAAGGTGCAAAACTTGGCATTATCATCTGTGCGGATGGCGATTATCCGGAAATGTGGCGGGAAGCAGCCGTGCAGGGGGCAAATGTGATCATTCGTCCGACCCACTATATGGATCCGTGGCAGAATGCATGGGAGATCACCAACAAATCTGGTGCTTATTTTAATCAGGTGTATGTGGTGGCTGTTAACTGTTCCGGAACAGCGGAAAATGAGAATTTTTCCTGCTTTGGACGCAGCATGATCCTTGGACCGGATGGAAATGTGATCTGTGAGGGTGCAAACGGGGCAACGTCCATGATCAAGGCGGATCTGTATCCGGGCATTATTGATGCGATGCGTAGTCAGGCGGTTCATTCCGCACCGATGTATTCTTATGCACACAGAGGTGCTTCCAGTCATCCATATGCAGGGAAGGGACTGGATACTTCGGATTACACGGCTTATAAGCGAGGTGACAACGATGGCACAGTTTAAAGGAATGTTACATTTACTGCACAAGCGGATGGCAGATATTTCCTATCCCATCAGCAAGCAGGAGATTCTGGAGCAGATCGGGGATGAAACCGTGAAAGTGGATGTGGATCAGTACTTGAGTGTACGGGAGATTATAGCTCCGATCCGTCAGGAGACATTTTCCTGCGCGGCAGAGTTTTACTGCGCGCTGCTTGGAACATAAAAAGGCGTAAATAATAGAAGAATTAGAAAGGATGTCAGTACATCTTTTTACAGAAAGAAAATCGAAAAACTCTTCGAAACTGGTACATTAGACGGTATCATTTTTGGGGAGTTTTTTTGGATGAGTTATAATTACCTCGAATAAGTAAAAAATAAAAAACATTATTGACACCTAACACTCGTTGCTTTATACTAAAAAAAGATAGAGAAAGGAAATCTGATATGCAGGCAACAGAGTTAGAAAAGACGGAAAACTATTACCGGATCCAGATGCAGAAAGACAGGATCGTTGAGCGGTTAAAAGAAAACGGGTGTCGTATCACAAAACAGAGAATGGTTTTACTGGATGTAATTCTGAGTGGCAATTGTACCAGCTGCAAGGAAATTTATTATAAAGCATCGAAACTTGATTCCAAAATTGGAACGGCTACCGTATACCGTATGGTGAATCTGTTAGAAGAAATCGGAGCCATCAGCCGGGTGAATTTATATGAAGTGACTTGTGAGACGGAGACAAAACCGGAGGAGCATGTAATCGAACTGGATGATAGTTCGGTGCGTGTGCTGACAGAACCGGAGTGGACGAGAGTCATTGAACGGGGACTGCGGGCTTGTGGTTATATTGACCGACAGAACGTGCGTCAGGTAAAATATGGAACCGTATAAATGTGAAGGAAAATGAACTGTAAAAGATGCAGTTCATTTTTTTAACAAAAGTTCTGAAGTTCTGAGGTATCTCGGAACCTGTAAAAAGTCCTTGCATCTTTTGTAAGAGTGTGATATCTTATTAATAAGAATATGTTGTATGTAGTAAGAGTGGGCGTGAGTCCACTCTTCGTTGTTGTTATAGTGAAACCTGAGAAAGAAGGTGACAAATATGTCAAAACGTGAAGATTACGAAGCACGCACAGAAGCATTATTACTACCTATTATGGAAGAAATGAATTTTGAACTGGTGGATGTGGAGTATGTAAAGGAAGGCAGCACCTGGTATCTGCGTGCCTACATTGATAAAGAAGGCGGCATTACCGTCAATGACTGTGAGGCAGTAGCCCGCAGAATGAACGATCTGTTGGATGAGGAAGATTTTATCGCAGATTCCTATGTATTTGAGGTGAGCTCCCCGGGACTTGGAAGACCGCTGAAAAAGGAAAAAGACTACAAGAGAAGCATAGGGAAAGAATTAGAGATCCGCACTTACCGTGCAATCAACCGTCAGAAAGAGTTTTACGGAATTCTGACCGCATATACAGATGATACTGTTACAATTCGCACCGAAGAGGACGAAGAACTGACATTTCAGAAAAACGAGATCGCACTGATCAGACTGGCATTTGATTTTTAGGCATTCGAAGAACAGGAGGAAAAGAAAAAATGGCTAAAAGCAGCAAAAACAGCAAAAACTCTGATAGCAGAGAGTTACTGGAAGCGTTAACAATTTTAGAGAAAGAAAAAAATATCAGCAAAGAGACACTTCTGGAAGCAATTGAGAACTCTTTACTGACCGCATGTAAAAACCATTTCGGAAAAGCAGACAATATCAAAGTTTCCATCGATCCGGAGACATGCGAATATCATGTATGGGCAGAGAAAACCGTTGTGCAGGAAGTAGAAGATCCGCTGACAGAGGTAAGCTTTGCAGAAGCAATGATGATGAATGGCAATTACGGTCTGGGTGATGTGATACATGAGGAGATCCATTCCAAAGATTTCGGACGTATTGCAACTCAGAACGCAAAGAACGTGATCTTACAGAAAATCCGTGAGGAAGAGCGCAAAGTGATCTATGATCAGTATTACGGAAAATCAAAAGATATCGTTACAGGTATCGTTCAGCGTTATATTGGCAACAATGTAAGCATCAACCTTGGTAAAGTAGACGCTGTCCTCAGCGACAACGAGATGATCCCGGGTGAGACATTTGAGCCGACAGACCGTATCAAAGTATATGTCATGGATGTAAAATCTACTTCCAAAGGACCGAAAGTACTTGTATCCAGAACACATCCGGAGCTGGTAAAACGTCTGTTTGAGGCAGAGGTTGCAGAGGTTCGTGATGGTATCGTTGAGATCAAGAGCATTGCCCGTGAGGCAGGAAGCCGTACAAAAATGGCGGTATGGTCCAATGATCCGGATGTTGATCCGGTAGGTGCATGCGTAGGTATGAACGGTGCCCGTGTCAATGCCATCGTAG
>CAVKTR010000118.1:0-7914 GCA_963659325.1 Dysosmobacter segnis | reverse complement strand
AATTCATTGTATAATACTCTGTTGTACAGGGGCTTTCCTTTGTAATAGTTTTAAAAATTATTATCATTTGAAAGTCCCTGTATTATTTTGTGTTGTAAAAACAGCAGGAAAAATGTCAATGATAAAGTGGAAACACAGAACCAATCAACCAACGGAGGAGAGAACATGAGAACATGCAAAAAAGTCGTGTCCATTTTGCTGATCGTAGCAATGATGGCGCTTATGCTGGCCGGATGCGGAGGAAATTCAATTGCAACTGAGAATATGGGAAGTTCTGATTACAGAGTCTGCATGATCACAGATGCGGGAGATATCACAGATCAGTCCTTCAACCAGACAACCTATGAGGCGTGTCGCGATTACTGTAAGGCAAACGATATTGATTTTACTTACAAGAAACCGGACGGTGATACGGATTATGCCAGAACAGCTATGGTAGATGTGGCAGTAGCAGAGGGGTACAATATCATCGTTATGTCTGGATATATTTTTGCGCAGTCTGTGGTAGATACGACGTTCAAATATCCTGATGTAAAATTTATCGTTTTGGATATGAGCGCCAGCGATGTCGGTGCGGCAGCAGTCGGAAATGCATACTATGACAATCCGGATGCTTATGATGTTTCTGAATTTTATAATACCGAAAATACTTATCTTGCGATTTATCAGGAAGCTATTCCGGGTTATCTGGCAGGGTACACAGCAGTGAAACTTGGATATCGTCATCTGGGATTCCTTGGTGGACAGGCGGTTCCGGGTGTTATGCGATATGGATATGGTTATATCCAGGGAATTGATGCAGCAGCAAAAGATATGGGAATTACTGATGAGGTAACCATCGAGTACGCGTACGGCGGACAGTTTTACGGATCCACAGAGATCACAGCGGCGATGGACACCTGGTACAACAATGGTACAGAAATCGTATTTGCCTGCGGCGGCGGAATTTTTACTTCTGCGGCAGAGGCGGCAGCAAAAGTTGGAGGAAAAATCATCGGTGTTGACTCTGACCAGTCTCCGATCATTGATGCATACGGAGAGGGCATGACTGTGACATCTGCTATGAAGAGTCTGACAGCAACCATCAATGCGACACTGGATTCTATTATTTTTGACGGAACATGGAGTGAGCATGTGGGACAGGTAGAGAACCTTGGTCTGGTTTCCAAGGATGACATGTCTCTGAACTATGTTGGTCTTCCGGAAGACACCACGCAGTGGAACGAAAACTTTACTCTGGAAGATTACAAACAGCTTGTGGCAGATATTTACGATGGAAAAATTACGGTAAGCAACAATACCGATGAAATGCCGGAAGTTTCTGTTACCTTAAACGTACGTCAGGGCACTATTAAGTAGCGAACAAAAAGATAACGTAATATGTACAATCAAATAATGAACATAAGAAAATAGTGTGAGTTAGACCTTGTACATAATGAAATAACAGTATGATCAAAAACGAATAAGATCAACGAAAGAGAGAGGAAACAATCGTATGTCTGAATATGCAATCGAGATGCTGAATATTACCAAGCGTTTTCCCGGAATTATTGCAAATGACAATATTACACTTCAGTTGAAAAAAGGTGAGATCCACGCACTGTTAGGAGAAAACGGTGCCGGAAAATCCACGCTGATGAGTATTTTGTTTGGACTGTATCAGCCGGAGGAAGGCGAGATCCGCAAGGACGGACAGAAAGTAGAGATCAAGAACCCAAACGATGCAAACGCACTTGGCATCGGTATGGTTCATCAGCATTTTAAACTGGTAGAATGTTTTTCTGTTTTGGACAACATCATTCTTGGTGTGGAGCCGACCAGACATGGTCTGTTGAAAAAAGATAATGCCAGAAAAAAAGTCATGGAGTTATCCGAGAAGTATCATCTGCAGGTAGATCCGGATGCGCTGGTGGAAAATATTACCGTAGGTATGCAGCAGAGAACCGAGATTTTGAAGATGCTTTACCGCGACAATGAGATTCTGATCTTTGACGAGCCGACAGCGGTTCTGACGGTTCAGGAAATTGCGGAATTGATGAAAATCATGAAAGGTCTGGCAGCAGAAGGCAAGAGCATTCTGTTCATCACCCATAAGTTAAACGAGATCATGCAGGTGGCAGACCGCTGTACAATTCTTCGCAAAGGTAAATATATTGACACGGTTGATATTAAAGATACCACACCGGAAAAACTGTCTGCCATGATGGTTGGAAGAAATATCAGTTTTAAAGTAGAGAAGACACCGGCAAAACCGGGCAAAGTTGTTCTGGATGTGAAAGGAATGACGGTTGCCGGAGAAAATCATAAAAAAGATGCGGTGAAAGATGTAACGTTCCAGGTTAGAGAAGGCGAGATCGTATGTATCGCCGGAATTGACGGAAACGGTCAGAGCGAACTGGTGTACGGACTTTCCGGTTTGTCAGATCTGAAATCTGGAACGATTCACATGAACGGAGAAGATATTACAAAATCTTCTGTCAGACAGCGTTCCGTACTGGGCGAGAGCCATATTCCGGAAGACCGTCACAAACATGGTCTGGTTCTGGATTATTCTCTGGAAAACAACATGGTACTTCAGACTTATTTCAAACCGCGTTTTACAAATAAATTCGGTTTTTTGAAGAAGAAAGAGATTCGTAGTTATGCGGAGCGTCTGATCGAGCAGTACGATGTGCGTTCCAGTCAGGGACCGATCACACAGGCGAGAACCATGTCCGGTGGAAATCAGCAGAAAGCCATTGTGGCCAGAGAGATTGACAAAGATCCGAGCTTCCTGATTGCTGTACAGCCGACCCGAGGCGTGGATGTCGGTGCCATTGAACTGATCCACAAACAAATTGTGGAGGAACGCGACAAAGGAAAAGCGGTTCTTCTGGTGAGCCTGGAACTGGATGAGGTTATGGACGTATCTGACCGGATCCTGGTTATGTATGAGGGCGAGATCGTCGGTGAATTTAAACCGGAAGAAGTTACAGTAGAGGAACTTGGTCTGTACATGACAGGCGCCAAGAGACAGGAGGTTTAATCGATGAATACGAAAAAAGAGAAAAAAAGTATACTGTCAAATGGAGCCGTACAGACACTGATCGCATCACTGTTTTGTATTATTCTGGGTCTGTTTGTCGGATATATTGTACTTTTGATCATTAATCCGTCCGAGGCAGGAAGAGCCATCACATCTATCTTGAAAAACTTCCTGTATTTCCCGCGCCCGGAAGTTGCACTGGAATATTTTGGAAGTACACTGGCAAAATCAGCACCGTTGCTGATGTGTACGCTTTCTGTATTGTTTGCCTATAAAGTTGGACTGTTCAATATCGGAGCATCTGGTCAGTATGCCGTGGGCGCAGGCTTTGCCCTGTATTTTGCTATTCACTTTAATGCTCCGTGGTGGCTGTGTCTGTTTCTTGCGATGCTTGGCGGCGCAGGACTTGGCGCAGCAGCAGGAGCACTGAAAGCGTACTTAAACGTAAATGAAGTTATCGCGTGTATCATGTTGAACTGGATCAGCCTTTATGCGGTAAACACCGTATTAACGGGCGTGAAAGAAAGCAGTACCACTTATACATTACCGCTTCGTACAAACAATCCGAATGCGCTGATTCCGCATCTTGGTTTACAGCATTTATTTGCGGATAACCGTTATGTGACCATTGCAATTCCGCTGGCAGTTGTATTTGCGATTTTAGTATGGGTACTTCTGGAAAAAACAAAACTTGGTTATGAGCTGAAAGCAACCGGTCTTTCTGTAAATGCAGCGAAATATGCCGGCATGAAGGAAAAGAAAAATATTATTTTAACAATGGCAATTTCCGGCGCATTGGCAGGACTTGGTGCAGGCTTCTTATATTTAAGTGGAATTGAGCAGTGGTCCTGTGCACAGACGGCCGTTCCAAACATGGGATTCAACGGAATCGCAGCAGCATTCCTTGGTGGTATTCACCCGATTGGAGCAATTTTTTCCTCTTTCTTTATTCAGCATATCACCAGCGGTGGTGCGTATGTTGATAAGATGGTTTACTGTTCCCAGATTTCTGATCTGATCGCAGCAATCATTATTTATTTCTGTGGATTTGTACTGTTCTTCAAGCACTGCATGAACCGCAGACTTCAGAAGGCAGAAGAGAAAAAAGCAAAAGCGGCACAGCAGGCAGCTTCCGCTGAACAGAAGGGAGGAGAATAAGCATGGCATTATTATTACAATATACAATTATTTATGCATCCGTATTATTACTGGTTGCACTTGGCGGCTGTTTCTCCGAACGAAGCGGAATCATCAACCTTGGTCTGGAAGGAATCATGGTAGCCGGAGCACTTGGGGGTGCGCTGGTGATGAAATATATGCCGAATCTTCCGGCACCGGGTATGGTCATTTTGGTTATGCTTGGAAGCGTTGTGTTTGGAATGGTATTTTCCCTGTTGCTTGCAGTGGCAGCGATCAACTTTAATGCGGATCAGACGCTGGTCGGTACTGCGATGAACTTGCTGGCGACAGCAGCAGCTACTGTATTTGCAAAAGCGATCAATATGGCAGAAGATCCGAACAATGTGGCATCCACCATTCAGTATATCGAGCAGAAAAAAGCATTTACCATTGTAAAAATCGGTGGTTTTGAATTAAACTGGTTTATGATCGTTACCATCGTACTTTTGATCGTGGCAAACGTGGTATTATACCGCACCCGTCTGGGACTTCGCCTGATGGCTTGTGGTGAGCATCCGCAGGCAGCAGATTCTGTGGGAATCAATGTATACAAGATGCGTTACATCGGTGTGCTGATTTCCGGATTTTTAGGCGGACTTGGCGGAATCGTGTACATTACCGCAGGTGTTTCCGAGTGGAAGTTTGAAAACGGTGTGGCAGGTTTTGGATTCCTGGCACTGGCGGTTATGATCTTTGGTCAGTGGAAACCGAATCTGATCGCGTTGACAGCTGTTTTGTTCGGACTGTTCCGTGCACTGTCTAACGTATATTCCGGATTTGATTTCCTGGCATCATTAAATATCCCGGCAACCTTCTACAAGATGCTGCCGTATATTATTTCCCTGCTTGTACTGGCGCTGTTCTCCAAAAAATCGAGAGCACCGAAGGCAGAAGGAATACCTTACGACAAGGGGCAGAGATAATAATTGTTATAAAAAATGTATCGAAATATGATTGAGATAAGGAAAAATTGAGATACAGATACAAGAGACACATAAAGTTGATATGTAGATAAAAGAAAGGAGCAAGATACATGGGAATTGTAGTTATCGGAGATGTATTTATTGACATCAAAGGATTCTCAACATCCACCTATATTCCATACGGAAGGAACCTTGGAACCATCGAGCAGATCCATGGCGGCGTAGGTAGAAATGTTGCAGAAGATATTGCAAACGTAGAGCTGGAGCCGACTTTCATCGGAGCTGTAGATGACGATTCCATCGGAGAGGATGTCATTCAGAAACTGAACCGTCACAAAGTTGACACCAGATACATGAAAAAAGTAAAAAACGGCATGGGAACCTGGCTGGCCGTATTTGACCATAAAGGCGATGTGGTTGCATCTGTTTCCAAGCGTCCGGATCACAAACCTATGTCTGAAATTTTGGACGAGCATGGCGATGAGATTTTCAAAAATGCAGACAGCATTGCCATCGAGATTGACATGGATCAGGATGTGACAAAAAAGACTTTCGCTTATGCGGAGAAATATAATAAGAAAGTATACGCACTGGTTTCCAATATGAGCATTGCTATTGAGCGCAGAGACTTTATTCGAAAAACAGGATGCTTTGTGTGCAACCAGCAGGAGGCAGGAATTCTGTTTTCCGAGGATTATGATAATATCACACCGGAAGAACTGTGTGCGATTCTGCCGGATCGTATCCGTTCCGCAAAAATCCCGCAGATGGTTGTTACCATGGGCGGAGCTGGTGCTGTTTATGCAACACTGGAAGGTGACGCAGGTGTTTACCCGGCACTGAAAGTGGATGTGGTAGATACTACCGGAGCCGGAGATGCCTTTTTCTCAGGTGTCTGCATCGGCCTGACTTATGGAAAAACATTACGTGAGGCATGTGGCATCGGAACGAGACTGGCATCCACTGTTATCTGTACTTCTGAGAATATCTGCCCGCGTTTTATGCCGGAAGAGTTCGGAATCACAAAAGAAAAGCAGAGGTAATCAAAGCAATGGAAAGTATCATTATCGGGATTGCCGGAGGTTCTGGTTCCGGTAAATCCACATTTACAAACAGGATCAAGAAACATTTCGGAGATGATGTGGTGGTGATCTATCATGATAATTATTACCGCAGACAGGATGGGATTCCTTTTGAGAAAAGAGTCAGGGTGAATTATGATCATCCGGATTCACTGGAGACAGATCTGCTGGTGGAGCATCTGACACAGCTCAAAGCAGGAAATACCATCGAGTGCCCGGTATACGATTACAGCCAGCACAACCGTTCTTTGGAGGTGATTGAAATTCAGCCGCGGCCGGTCATTCTGGTGGAAGGCATTCTGCTTCTGGCAGATCCGAGAATCCGTGATCTGCTGGATATCAAAGTTTATGTGGAAGCGGATGCGGATGAGCGAATTTTACGTCGTATTTCCAGAGACGTAAAAGAGCGTGGCAGAGATCTGGATGGCATTATCGAGCAGTATCTGACCACGGTAAAACCGATGCATTATCTGTATGTGGAGCCGACCCGGGCGAAAGCAGATATTGTGATCAACAGCGGAAAAAATGATGTGGCATTTGATCTGTTTGTGTCAAAAATTGAACAGTTGTTAGAAGAAATGGGTAAATAAGAGCAGTCAGGAGAGGGTGAAAAACTTTTCCTGACTTTTCTTTTGGGTAAAGGCGTATAAAGTGTTCAGTGCGATGTGTTTGAAGGTATAAGGTTATGGTAGTATCGAAAGAAATTGAGTAAAGAATTATAAAGCATTCAGTACGATGTGTTTGTTCAGTTTTTCATAAATGATGATTATGATATAAGTTACAATGAAGAGACTGTAATGAAGATTTCCTTAATTATCGGCTTTCTGATGACGTACTATTGAACCCATCCCCCATCTGTGCTAATATGACACAATATCGTGTGAAAAAATTAACTTTTTTGTGCAATATAGAAAAAGACTGGGAGGAAAGACGAGGTGAATGGAAAGGTTGACAAACTGTATGATATCGACAGTATTGCAATTCCGGAAGAACTGCTGAAAGTCAGCGTAGACGAGCAGCGCATCGACGAAGAAGTTGGCATGCTGTCCCTGCGTTATGCCAAAGAAAGTCTGGCAGATGTGGCAACAGAGAGTGATCTGGTGTATGCGAAAGCAGACCAGGAAAGCTATCCGGACGGAAGAACAATCCTGCTTTATACAGCTATGAATATGCCGGGTGCAGAAGAAGCAGAAAAAGCTGTGATCGGAAAGAAAGCAGGAAATGTGGTTTCTACGGTACTGGCGGATAAAAAAGTAACACTTACAATTGAGAAAGTACTTCACCGTGAGCCGGTAGAAGTGACAGATGAACTGATTGCCGGAATGGGAATCGAAGGTGTTTCTGATGTGGAGGCATACAAAGCATATCTGCGTGAGAAAATGATCGCAGATCAGCAGATGGAAAATAATAAAAGCATTGTACGTCATATTTTAGATGAAATGACAAAAAACAGTACTTATAGTTATGATGAGGTAGAAGCAAAGGCACAGACAATGGCTATGGCTGAGCAATTTCCTTTTATCCGGAAATTGCGGATGCTTATGGCGTAAATGCGATGCCGACACTGCTTTATTTCAGAAATGGTGAGCTGGTAAATCAGTCCATCGGAAGCATTGACCGTGAGGAACTTCTGGCAAACATTTCAAAAATGTTATATGAAAAAGAGGTGAGAACGATATGGGAAAAGTTCGTCTCAATGAAGATC
>CAVKTR010000117.1:0-7975 GCA_963659325.1 Dysosmobacter segnis | reverse complement strand
TGATTTTTTATGAATGATTGTGAACACTTATGTACACACATTTGCTATTATAATAACTGTAAAAACCCCCAATACATTATAAGTTTTTTGCTACCCCCATAGTAAAAAATACCTTCTCCTTAAAAAGACAGCCGTTCGGATTTGGCTGTCTTTTATTTTTATTCTGTTGCAGTTTTCTTAATATGTTTTCCAATGATCTCAGACACATCACTGACTGTGATAAATGCAGATGTGTCAACTTCTTTAATCAAACGTTTCAGTTCATAGATTTCCAGACGATTCAATACGCAGTACAATACAACTTTTTTTCCACTGATCAGGCCTTCGCCCTCCAGCATCGTTACGGTTCTGCCGAGTTTCTGATAAATCTGATCCGCTATCTCTTTTCCCTCATCGGTAATGATCATGGCAGCTTTTGCCTGCTCCAGACCGGTTTCTACCTTATCAATAATCTTTGACGTAATAAAATAGGTAAGAAGACTGTACATTGCACGGTCAAATCCAAAAAGCAGCGCCGCTACAATATAGATAATCACGTTAAAAATCAAAACCGTCTGTCCCACCGGAAACTTGAATTTGCGGTTCAGCAAAATTGCCACCGTTTCCGTTCCATCCAGACAGCCGCCAAACCGAATGACCAGACCGACACCGGCTCCAAGGATCACACCACCAAAACAAACCGCCAGCAGATACTGATCTGTGGCATTTACCCACGGCGCAAATACTTCCAGAAATATGGAAAACATCGCCATAGCGTAGCCGGATTTTACGATAAATGTCACACCAAGTTTTCGGGAACCAATCAGAAGAAACGGAATGTTCAGAACGATGGTCAGAATACTCAACGGAATATGGGTCAGATTGTTTACCATAATGCCGATACCAATGACACCGCCATCTAAGATCGTACAGGGTACCAGAAATTCTTCAATGGCAAATGCCGCGATGGCAGAGCCCACGGTCAGCATCAGAAAATCTAAAAACAGTCGCAGTTTCGGGTTCAATTCTCTCATTCAGATTCCTCCTTGTTAAAATCCAGTTATTTTGTTACTTTCCTTTCTCTCTGCTGATCATTATAATCAGGCAAATATTCCCACTTTTCTTACTTATCAAAATAAAAATTGATTTAAAAATGGCAGGGGAAATAAGCACCTTTGCTCTTTCTCCTGCCTTGTTTCCTCTCTACTTATTGTTCTTCGCAATGGAAGCAGGGATTTTAATTATTAATTTGTTCCAGATTTATCTTCCAGCTCCGGTGTTCCACGCATCTGGATCAGCGGGCCGCCTGTTTTTTCAATATATGCCTCTGTAATAGTAACAGCACCGATATTGTCATCTTTCGGGATCTCATACATGATATCAAGCATAAATTCCTCAATGATGGAACGCAGTGCACGGGCTCCCACGTTTTTCTCTTTGGCACGTTTTGCAATGGCACGCAGTGCGCCATCGTCAAACTCTAATTTTACCTCATCCATAGCCAGTAATTTCTGATACTGCTTGATGATCGCATTTTTCGGCTCCTTCAGGATCTGCACCAGCATATCCTCAGACAATGCATCCAGTGAAAACAGGATCGGCAGACGTCCGATAAACTCCGGGATCATACCAAATTTGCGGATATCTTCTGTGGTCACCTGACGAAGCATATTTTCTTCTTTATCATATTTGTCCTTCAGATCTGCCTGAAAACCAATGGACGCATGCTCATTCAGACGCTCTTTGATGATGTCTTCCAGTCCTGGGAACGCACCACCGCAGATAAATAAAATATTTGAGGTATCAATGGTTGTCATCGGAACCATCGCATTTTTGCTGGTTGCTCCGATCGGCACTTCCACTTCTGCGCCCTCTAACAGCTTCAACATTCCCTGCTGTACAGATTCACCGCTGACATCACGCTGTGTCGCATTTTTCTTTTTGGCCAGTTTATCGATCTCGTCGATAAATACGATGCCGCGCTCTGCTTTTTCCACATCGTTATCTGCTGCTGTCAGAAGTTTGGACAGTACACTTTCGATATCATCGCCTATGTAGCCAGCTTCTGTCAGGGAAGTTGCATCTGCGATAGCAAGCGGCACATCCAAAAGTTTTGCCAGTGTTTTTACCAGATAGGTCTTACCGCAACCGGTCGGTCCAACCATCAGCATGTTGGATTTTTCAATTTCGATACCGTCTGCATTTGCCTCAGCACCTGCTGCCACACGTTTGTAATGGTTATAAACAGCTACTGACATCACTTTTTTCGCATAATCCTGGCCAACCACATAGTCATCCAGACTTGCTTTTATCTTGTGCGGTGCCGGAATCTTGCGAATATCCAAAACCGGCTCTTCTTTCTTTTTCTCTTTCGTTTTTTTCTTCTTTACTTTCTGCTGATTGCCAAATGGCAGGTCAGACATATTTACAAACTGAATATTTGGCATCTTTCCGCTGGAAAGCATATCACCGATATTGATATCACCCATTCCCGGAATTCCCGGCATCTGGCTCATGGTATCAAAGGTCTTCTGCATGCAGTCCTGACAGATGGCCATGCCCGGTGCCACATGGATCAGCTTGCCGACTTTGCTTGCCGGACGTCTGCACATCGCACAGAACTCGTCAAAATCATCAGATTTTTCGTTCTCCTCTGCGTGATCGTCTGTCACTACCTCACCGGTTTCTACCAGAGTCTCGGTTGTATCGTTTTTCTCAGATACAGTTGTGTCATTTCCATCTGCATCTACTTCTCTGTAATCGTTATCTATCATAAAAATTTCTCCAATCGTCTGTATTTTCCTCAAAAATGCCGTTGAGACCTTTTTATCTTACCATAGATTGACGGTTATTTTCAACTATACAGCTTGCATTTAATAAAAGGTTTATGGTTTACACCAAAACAGCCACTGGATTGGTGGCTGCTTGGGTGATACATATAGATTAATATAAATTTGTCAGTTTTCTAGGCTTCTGCAAGCCAGTTCTGTATTGTCTCAATACTACTCTTCGTCATTTTTGCAATCATTTCGATGCTCATGCCTTCAGATGCCATGGTCTGTGCAATTTCTTTTCGCCCCGCCTCTATTCCTTCTTTTCGACCCGCCTCTATTCCTTCTTTCCGGCCCGCCTCTATTCCTTCTTTTCGACCCGCCTCTATTCCTTCTTTCCGGCCCGCCTCTATTCCTTCTTTTTTCCCTACTTCTATTCCGATTTCTCTGCCTATTTCTTTTCCTTCCTCAAAGCCTTCTCTAATTCCATCTGCATGAATTTCTTCCATTTCTTTACACATATGTTCCACTCCTTTCTCAGTCTCTTTCATTTCCCATATACGTTTTGCCAATACGTTTGTCTGCATATCTGCTACATTCTTTCTATTAAAATCACTCATCAGCCTCCCAAGTTCCGTATTTTCATCTTCCTTGCTGGCATCCACATAAATAATATGTGCCTCATCTTTAAACTGCGTAGACGTTTCCTGCACAGTCCGGTCGATATGTGCAATTGGAAGATTCAATCCCAACGTGTCATCTCTGGTAACGAATATAACATATGTTTCCGGAAGCTTGTCAAAGTTTTCCCCCGGGTTCAACATATTGCTGTCCAGCATTCCAAGATGGTACCTGGCTCGTTTCGGGTGTGCTCCCTCATCATCCTGTTGGATCTCTACGTTAAACGTTCTGCCTCTGTCATCTCCAGCAACACAGTCAAGAACGACTCCACGTCCATGAAGACTTCGATAATCCGCCTGCGTTTCTAAAGTTTCAACGTATATCGATTTATCTCCCATCAAAATACCAAGAACATACTCACATACTTCCCGATCCTTGAGCACATTTCTCGCAAGAATGTCGCTCATCATGGTCAGATTCTTTATCTTCTCTTTGTATCGTTCCTTTCTTTCAGAATAAGTTTCTCTTTTGCGATTCATTAGTGATGACCACCTCCTGTTTTCATTACGAAGTGACCTCTCTCTAAGCATTTTTATTTTACAGGAAAATCAGAATCAAAGCAAGTTTCCAGCCTGTCTAATTACATTTTTCAAAATAAAAAACATCCTTATGCAAATAGTATAAATCCGCACAAAGATGTTTTCATAAGCTATACCATATTTATCTTATTTCTCCAGCAGTTCTTTCACAATGCTGTTTACCATAGCCGGATTTGCCTTTCCTTTCATGGCCTTCATGGTCTGTCCAACAAGGAACCCCATAGCCTTCTTTTTACCATTATGGTAATCTTCCACCGACTGTGGATTCTCTGCAATAACCTTCTCAATGGTCTCTCTCAGAGCCCCCTCGTCATTGACAACTTTCAGTCCTTTTTCTTCGACATATTTCTCCGGATCAACATCCGATTTAAACATCTCCTCGAAGACTTCTTTTGCCACGGAACCATTGATGGTGCCCGCATCTATCAGCTCGATCAGCACAGCCAGATGCTCCGGTGCAAAACAGATTTCCTCTGCTTCCATGCTGTTCTCTTTTAATAAACGCATGGTCTCGCCCATAAGCCAGTTGGATACTTTTTTCGGCTTGCCGCAGATTTTTGTGGTCTCCTCAAACAGATCTGCCATATGCTTTGTTCCGGTGATGATTTCTGCATCGTAATCCGGAATATCGTACTCTCTGTGGTAACGCTCCAGCTTCTGCGGACGTAATTCCGGCTGGCGGCTGCGGATCTCGTTGATCCACTCCTCGGAAATGACGATTGGTGCCAGATCCGGTTCCGGGAAATAACGGTAATCCTGTGCATCCTCTTTGGAACGCATTGCATGAGAAGATTCTTTGTTGTCATCCCAACGACGGGTTTCCTGCACAACTTTTCTTCCCATTTCAAGAAGCTCAATCTGACGCTCACGTTCGCCCTCAATGGCATGTGCGATGGCTTTGAAAGAGTTCAGGTTTTTCATCTCGGTACGGGTTCCGAACTTCGGTGAACCAACCTCACGCACAGACAGGTTGACATCGGCACGCATGGAACCTTCGTTTAATTTACAGTCGGAGGCCCCCAGATACTGAATGGTCTGGCGCAGTGTCTCCAGGTAAGCGATAACCTCATCGGCCGAGCGCATATCCGGCTCGGATACGATTTCGATCAGCGGCACACCGGAACGGTTGTAATCCACGATGGATACGTCCTCCCACTCGTCGTGCACCAGTTTACCGGCATCTTCCTCCATATGGATCTCATGGATGCGCACCTGCTTTTTGCCCGCCGGTGTATCGATCTCCACATAACCGTTGCGGCAGATTGGCAGATACAACTGTGAGATCTGGTAGTTCTGTGGGTTATCCGGGTAAAAATAGTTTTTCCGGTCAAATTTGCTGTATCGAGTAATGCTGCAGTTTGTAGCCAGGCCAACTGCCATGGCATATTCCACCACCTGCTTGTTCAACACCGGAAGGGAACCCGGCATACCGGTACAAACCGGGCAGGTGTGTGTGTTTGGTTTTCCTCCGAACTCTGTGGAACAGGAACAGAAGATTTTTGTTTTGGTTGCAAGCTCTACGTGCACTTCCAGTCCGATGACTGTTTCATAATTCTTACTCATATCTTCTCCTCCTTCCTACGCCAGACTCAGCGGACTGTGCTGATATGGGCGCGTCTGTTCAAAACTGTAAGCTGCCTGAATGATCTTTTTCTCCTGGAAACAATCTCCGATCAGCTGTAAACCGATCGGCAGTCCCTGACTGTCCGTGCCACACGGAAGGGAAATGCCCGGAAGACCCGCCAGGTTGACGGAAATCGTGTAAATATCGCCAAGATACATGCTAATCGGATCCTGCAGGCTCTCGCCAAGCTTCGGTGCCGTGGTTGGCGCTGCCGGTCCAAGGATCATGTCATATTTTGCAAATGCATCGTCAAAGGCTTTTTTAATCAGTGCTTTGACACGCAGTGCTTTCAGATAATACGCATCATAATATCCGGAACTTAAAACGAAAGAGCCAAGCATGATTCTTCGTTTTACCTCAGGTCCAAAGCCTTCGGAACGGGATTTTTTATACATGTTGTGAAGGCCTTCGTATTCTTTTGTACGATAGCCGTATTTGACGCCATCAAAACGTGCCAGGTTGGAGCTTGCTTCTGCGCAGGCGATAACGTAATACGCCGGGATCGCATATTTTACAAGTCCAAGGTCAAATTCTTCCACGATGGCTCCTTTTTCTTCCAACACTTTTGCTGCTGCCAGTACCGCTTTCTTTACTTCTGGATTTAATCCTTCACCGAAATAATCTTTCGGAATACCAATGCGCATGCCTTTGACATCGTCCACCAGGGCAGAAGTGAAATCGGTATCTTCTCTTTTTACGGAAGTAGAATCTTTTTTATCATAGGAAGTGATTGCTTCCAGAATCGTTGCGCAGTCGGTCACATCTTTTGCCACCGGTCCGATCTGATCCAGAGAAGAACCATAGGCGATCAGTCCGTAACGTGAAACCGTTCCGTAGGTCGGTTTGATACCAGTTACGCCGCAGAAAGAACTCGGCTGGCGGATGGATCCACCGGTGTCAGAACCAAGGGCAAAGGAGCACTCCTCTGCTGCCACTGCTGCGCAGGAACCGCCGGAAGATCCGCCCGGAACATGCTCGGTATTCCATGGATTTTTTGTCTCGCCGTAAGCGGAAGTCTCTGTGGTACTTCCCATGGCAAACTCATCCATATTTGTTTTTCCGATAATGACCGCTCCGGCTTCTTCCAGTTTTTTCACTGCTTCTGCCGTATAGGTCGGTATAAAGTTATATAAAATTTTTGAGGAACAGGTAGTCAAAAGGCCTTCTGTACACATATTGTCTTTTATAGCCACCGGAACGCCTGCCAGCGGACCGGTCAGCTCTCCGGCATCGATTTTTGCCTGCACTTCCTTTGCACGGGCAAGGGCACCTTCTTCATCTACGGTCACAAAACTGTGTACCTGTTCTTCTTTTGCGTGTACCGCATCCAGAGCTTCCCGAACGGCAGCTTCCACGGTCACTTCTTTTGCTTTTATCTTTTTTCCCAGCTCTACAGCTGTCAAACTCATCAAACTCATTTCCATGTCCTCCGTTCTTATTCGCCGATTGTCTTCGGTACTTTGAATCCGCCGTCTTTCTGCTTCGGAGCATTCTTCAGTGTCGCTTCACTGCCGTCTCCGTTTGTCACAACATCCTCGCGGAATACATTTTCAATCGGGAATACATGGGACATCGGCTCGATGCCTGTGGTGTCAAGCTCGTTCAAGAGGTCGATGTAATCCAGCATATCTTCCATATCTTTTTTCGCTGCTTCTGCTTCTTCCGGGCTCAATTCCAGTTTTGCCAGAATACCGACATATTCCATGGTGTCATCGGAAATGACATTTTTCATGGTTCCGTCCTCTGCCATCACTTTTGTGACAGATGCTCCGCTGGTCTGCTCCTCTTCTTCCGACTCTTCGTCTAATGCCACATGGCTGATTTTTGCATAAACAGCAGAATCCACGATACCCTGATTGTTCTTCGCGGACTGACGCAGGGTTCCCTCGTAATCCATACCGGCTTTTTTCATCACTTCACCGGAATTTGGATTTGCCACATCATGCTGTGCCCAGACACGTCCGGCTCCGGCTTCTGCCATCAGAAAACGGATAACTGCCTCCAAAGCCTCCGTGGTGTAACCCTGGTGCCACCAGGATTTTCCGATGCAGTAACCAAGTTCTGCACTCTGGATATCTTCATCCAGCGATACCACGCTGATGCTTCCGATCGGCTGCTCGATGTCATTTAACTCGATGGCCCACTGATAAAAATCATTTTTGCTGTAATCTGCTTCCCACTGCTGCAGAATCTCTGTGGTCTCTTCCACACTTTTATGCGGCTGCCAGGTCAGATATTTTGTTACTTCCGGGTCGCTCGCCCAGTTGTAATACATATTTTCTGCATCTTCTATCGTAAAACGCCGTAAAGTCAGGCGTTCTGTTGCTATTGTCTGTGTTCCTGTATGTCTCACGTTTTTTCTCCTCCTACATCTGAATCGC
>CAVKTR010000116.1:0-8020 GCA_963659325.1 Dysosmobacter segnis | reverse complement strand
ATGAAATTAGGAATCGTGGGACTTCCGAATGTCGGAAAAAGTACCCTGTTCAATTCACTGACAAAAGCCGGCGCTGAGTCAGCTAACTATCCGTTCTGTACCATCGACCCGAACGTCGGTGTCGTTGCAGTACCGGATGAGCGTTTGAAATTACTTGGAGATATGTACAACTCCAAAAAAGTGACACCGGCTGTTATCGAATTCGTAGATATCGCAGGCCTTGTAAAAGGTGCCAGCAAGGGTGAGGGACTTGGAAACCAGTTCCTTGCAAATATCCGTGAAGTAGATGCCATCGTTCACGTAGTACGCTGCTTTGAGGATCCGAACGTTGTTCATGTAGATGGAAGCGTAGATCCAGCCAGAGACATCGAGACAATTAATTTAGAGCTGATCTTCTCCGATATCGAGATTCTGGAGCGTCGTATCGCAAAGACAACCAAAGGTGCAAGAATGGACAAAAAACTTGCAAAAGAGCTGGAGCTGTTACAGAAAATCAAAGCCCATCTGGAAGACGGCAAACTTGCAAAAACTTTTGAAGTAGGCGATGATGAGGATGATCAGGAATGGTTCGCTTCTTACAATCTGCTGACCGCAAAACCTGTTATTTATGCAGCAAACGTTTCCGAGGATGATCTGGCAGACGATGGCGCAAACAATCCGCATGTAGCAAATGTACGCAAACTTGCAGCAGAGGAAGGTTCTGAGGTATTTGTCATCTGTGCACAGATCGAGCAGGAGATCGCAGAGCTGGACGATGATGAGAAAGCAATGTTTTTAGAGGATCTTGGACTGAAACAGTCCGGTCTGGAAAAACTGATCAAGGCAAGCTACAGCTTACTTGGACTCTTAAGCTACCTGACCGCAGGTGAGGATGAGACTCGTGCATGGACCATCAAGAAAGGTACAAAAGCACCACAGGCAGCAGGAAAGATCCATACCGATTTCGAGCGTGGATTTATCCGTGCAGAGGTTGTAAACTACAAAGATCTGCTTGAGTGCGGTTCACTGGCCGCAGCCCGTGAGAAAGGTCTGGTAGGACTGGAAGGAAAAGAGTACGTGGTTCAGGACGGCGACGTTATTCTGTTCCGTTTCAACGTATAATATGCAGGAGTGCACTTCCTTTCTCAATCTGAATAAAATAAAGAAACAGAGTGTGAAGGAAAGTGCACCATGCGTTTATGTGAATTTTCAAGGAAAGAGGTAATCAACGCCTCTGACTGCAGATGTCTGGGAAATGTCTGTGATCTGGAGTTTGATGAATGCAGCGGACAGATATGTGCAATGATCATAAAGGGACCTCCGAAGTGGTTTCATCTGGTGGGATGTGACACGGAATATGTCATAGACTGGAAAAAAATTGTTCGGATCGGACCGGATGTAATACTGGTAGATATATGTGCGGAGAAATGCCTGCACAAACTATAAAGAATAGGTACGGAGGAAAAAGAGCGATGAAATGCCCTTACTGCAGCAGTGATAACACACGTGTCATTGATTCCAGGCCAGCGGAGGACAACTGTTCCATCCGCCGCAGAAGACTTTGTGATGACTGCTCAAAACGTTTTACAACTTATGAAAAAGTGGAGACGATTCCGCTGATCATTATCAAAAAAGACAACACCAGAGAGCAGTATAACCGTTCCAAAATTGAGGACGGCGTGCTCAGAGCCTGTCATAAACGCCCGGTATCTGTCAACCAGATTAATCAGCTTATTGACGATGTGGAGACGGAAATCTTCAATATGGAAGAAAAAGAGATCCCAAGCAGCGTGATCGGCGAACTGGTGATGGATAAGCTGAAAGATTTAGAGGCAGTAGCTTATGTGAGATTCGCATCTGTATATAGGGAGTTTAAGGATGTGAATACATTTGTGGAAGAACTGAAGAAAGTTCTGGACAAATAAATATATCCGGTATGAGCAGTATCATATCAGAGGTAAGTAACAAAATGATATCAGTGGAGAAATTTCATCTCCCAACTGAACGGAGGTAACCTATGTTTCAAAAATTTTATCCGGATCTGTATATTTCATCTACATATGAAATTGATTTTGACCGGCTGTACCGGGACGGATACCGGGGACTGATTTTTGATATTGATAATACACTGGTGACACACGGCGCACCGGCGAATGAGAAGGCAAAAAAACTGTTTGCCCATCTGCATGAACTTGGATTTGCAACCTGCCTGATCTCCAACAATCAGGAACCCAGAGTAAAACCGTTTGCGGACGCTGTGCAGTCGATGTATATTTACGATGCACACAAACCGTCCACAAAAAACTATGAAAAAGCAATGGAACGGATGCATACCGATAAGAAAAACACAATTTTTATCGGTGATCAGATGTTTACCGATGTGTTCGGAGCCAATCGGACCGGAATTCCATCCATCATGGTGAAAAAGATTCACTGGAAAGAGGAAATCCAGATTGTCTTAAAGCGCAGACTGGAGGCCATTGTGCTGATCGGCTACCGCAGATACAGAAAAACACACAAAAGTATTTTGATGGATTAATGCCGTATATCCGGTATTTTTGAAATCATATATAGAACTTAAAAAATAAGAACAGGGGAATACGGAGGGAAGAACAATGAAACTTGTAATTGGAAATGATCATGCAGCAGTAGAACTGAAAAACGAGATCAAAGCATATCTGGAAGAGAAAGGTCACGAAGTGATCAATATCGGAACGGATACACATGACAGCTGCAATTACCCGGAGTACGGCGAGAAAGCCGGACGCATGGTAGCAGCAGGTGAAGTGGACGGCGGTGTGCTGATCTGCGGAACCGGCGTTGGCATCTCCATCGCAGCAAATAAAGTAAAAGGCGTTCGCGCAGCAGTATGTTCCGAGCCTGTCACAGCACGTCTTGTCAAAGAGCACAATAATGCAAATATCATTGCATTCGGCGCAAGGATCGTTGGAAGTGAGACTGCAAAAGCAATCGTTGACGCATGGTTAAATGCCGAGTTTCAGGGTGGACGTCATCAGACAAGAATCAATCTGATTCATAAAATTGAGGAATAGTCCATAAAAAGGTTGAAAAATCACGGTTTTTCATATAGAATAGAGAGAAGTAATAATTACCATTCAATTGTGGTAATAGAAGAAAAGACCGAGAGTCTTAACATACAAGGAGGATTTTTGAATGGCAAACGCAGGAAAGGTAATCGGAAAAGGTGTTACAATCGAGCTGGAAGGCAACGTATACAGAGTAGATGATTTCCAGCACGTTAAACCTGGAAAAGGCGCAGCTTTTATCAGAACAAGATTAAAAAATATTAAAACCGGTGGTGTTGTAGAGAAAACTTTCCGTCCGACAGAGGATGTAGAGACAGCACACGTTGACAGATCTGAGAAACAGTATCTGTACAATGACGGTGATTTATACTACTTCATGGATACAGAGACATATGATCAGATCGCTCTGAGCACAGATGCAATCGGCGATGCTCTGAAATTCGTAAAAGAGAACGAGGCAGTTACAATGCTTGCTCACAACGGAGATATCTTCGCAGTTGAGCCGCCAATGTTCGTTGAGCTTGTTATTACAGAGACAGAGCCGGGATTCAAAGGCGATACAGCTACAGGTGCTACAAAACCTGCTACAGTTGAGACAGGTGCTACTGTATATGTTCCGTTATTCGTAAACGAAGGCGATGTTATCAAAATTGATACAAGAACAGGCGAGTACTTATCACGCGTATAAGAAACTTTTTATAATTAAATGAAATGTAATACGGGGCAGACGTTTTGTCTGTTCCGTTTTCAGTTTAACCGAAAGATATTCGGCTTATCAGGCTTCGTGAGAATATTGCCTGTGAGTTGAAATGAGGAGGGCATATGAAATACGATTTTGACAGAATGGTAAACCGCTATGGTACAGACTGCTACAAATGGGACATGATCACAAAACGAAAACTGAATCCGAATACCTTACCGCTCTGGGTGGCGGACATGGATTTTGAGACTGTTCCGGAAGTAAAAGAACGCTTAAAAGAAGTGGCAGACCGCGGTATTTACGGTTATTCCATGCTGGGAGACGGTTATTATGATGCATTAAAAAACTGGTTTTCCATACGATTTGACTGGCAGATTGAAAATGACTGGGTGATCGTAACTCCGGGTGTGGTATTTGCACTGGCAGCAGCGGTTCGCGCCTACACAAAAGAGGGTGACAGCGTCATGATCCAGCGTCCGGTTTACCATCCATTTACCAATGTGGTAAAAGAGAACGGACGTAAATTAGTCAATAATCCGCTAGTGCTGGAAAACGGAAAATACCATATGGATTACGAAGATATGGAGCGCAAGATCATAGAAGAACAGGTAAAACTGTTCCTGCTCTGCAGCCCGCACAATCCGGTGTCCCGCGTTTGGACAAAAGAAGAACTGTGCAAGACTGCTGAGATTTGCAAAAAACACAATGTTATCATGATCGTGGATGAGATCCACTGTGATTTTGTTTATGAGGGATATCATCACACCAGCTTTGGTACACTGAGCGAGTATGCAGACAACGCTGTAATCTGTACCGCACCGAGTAAAACATTCAACCTGGCGGAATTACAGCTTTCCAACATTATGATCCCGAATCCGGAATTAAGAAAAACATTCCAGGCCGAGATGAACAAAGTATTTTATTCTGATGCAAACCTGTTTGGACAGGTATCCTGTCAGGCCGCTTATGAGTACGGCGCACAGTGGCTGGATGAATTACTGGTATATCTGCAGGGTAATATCACATACATCCGTGATTATCTGGCAGAGCATCTGCCGAAGATTCATCTGATCGAGCCGGAGGGAACCTACCTGCTCTGGATGGATTTCCGGGAGTATGGTCTTTCACCAGAGGCATTAAATGCCAAAATTTTAAAAGACGCAAAAATCTGGTTTAACGAAGGCTCCATGTTCGGACCGGAGGGCGCAGGCTTTATGCGAATTAATATCGCAAGCCCACGCGGAATGATCATTGAGGCGATGGAACGCCTGGGTGAAACTTTCGGTAAATAGAAGCATATTATTTTCCGGTTTCGAATTAAAAACAGGAAGTGTTTTATGCAAAGTGTTTCGTATTTTTTGACATATGGTGTAGGTTGATAAATGCGAGACAGGAAATTAGGATCTGACTTGCAAGCATGCCCCACAGGTAAGCAGACAGTCCGATCCGTGGAATACCAACAAAAATAAAGCTAATGCGGAGGATGGCACCAGACAGGTTGATCAACATGGTAAGCGTAGCTTTCCCAAGCCCATGTAAGATGCTGCACAGCGTACTGGCAAGAAACAGAAACGGGCAGATCCAGCTCAAGGTCCGTACATAAATGCCGGCCAGAGCATTGTGAAACAGATGGATGCCGATCCAGTTTCCGCACAACAGAAAACCGAGGGTACATAATAGTCCGAGGATGACGCAAAGCTGCGTGGTCTTTCGGACTGTTTTTTTTACCAGATCCTGCCGGTGGCGGCTGTTGGCCTCAGAAATCGCGGGCAGCAGCATAACGGAGAGGGAATTGCTCAGCACACAGGGAAACATAATGGTAGAAAAAACCATGCCGGTCAAAATGCCGTATACACTTAAGGCGTCACTGTTTGTATAGCCAAAATCCCGCAATTTCATCGGAATCAGGATTGCTTCCGCACTTTGACAGATACTTAACAGGATTCGGTTGCAGGTGAGCGGAACTGCCATGGAGCACAGATTAACGGCGATTTTTGAAATACGTACAGTGGAAGACGGTGCAGACTCGTTCTGTATCGCTTTTTTTCTGCCCGGGGAGAGGCAAAGCATAGTCATTGAATATAGCGCAGCGGCCAGTTCACCAAACAAAATGCCCCAGACAGCAACCTTTGGTGTCGGTGTAATTCCCTGTTCCATCAGAATATCGAGGAGAAGCCAGACACCGGCAACCCGGACAAGCTGTTCCAGGATCTGCGAGATCGCCGGAATGGCAGCCTTTTTTTTCCCATAATAATAGCCGTTCATGCAGGCGTGGATACAGGCAAAGGGCAGAGACCAGGTCATAAGACGCAGCAATGTGACGGTTCTTGTGTCTTCTAAAAGGAGCAGGCCGATCTGTGGCGCATATTTTTGTACAATCCAGATACAGCAGGAGGAGAGTGACAGGGAACCGGTCAGACCAACCAGCAGATAAGTCCTGGCCTCACGGTCAGTTTTACACTGAGCACAATAACGGGAGAGGGCAGTCTGAATCCCGGCGGCAGAGATCGAGATGATCAGGGCAAATACCGGAAAAATCAGCTGATAAATTCCAAGACCTTCTGCACCGATGGAGCGGGAAAGGAATATTTTATAATAAAAACCGATGATCCTGCTTAAAATTCCGGTCAGCGTCAGAAGCAGTGTGCCGGAAATAAGCTTATTTTTGAGTGTATTAGTATGTAAAATCATAGAAATATTGCCAAGATCACAAAAGTGATGTATTTCAGTTTACACAGAGAACGAACGTCACTGGTATAAAGTATATTTGTGATCTGCTGTATTTTTTTATATCATATGCAAATGGATTATTGGTCAGAACCGGAAGGAAAGGGAGAAGACGATGAAACGATTGGCCTATCTGGATAATGCAGCTACCACACAGCCTTTTCCGGAAGTGCTGGACGCCATGATTCCTTATTACAGCAGATATTACGGAAATCCTTCATCCGGCTATGAACTTGGGGAGGAGAGCAAACGGGCCATGGCTTTGTCGCGAAAATGTATCGCAGATACCCTGCAGGTTGCACCGGAAACAATTTATTTTACTTCCGGGGGAACGGAGTCAGATAACTGGGCACTCAGGTTTGCGGCGGGCAGCAGTGGAAAGCGGACACCGCATATCATAACGACAGCCATTGAGCATCATGCGATTTTAAATACATGCAAAAATTTGGAAAAAAGCGGCGTTCGAGTGACGTATCTGCCGGTAAATGAAGAGGGACTGGTTTCGCCGGAACACGTGGAGCGGGCAATTCGCCCGGATACTGTTCTGATCTCTGTGATGTATGCCAATAATGAGATCGGGAGCATTCAGCCAATCCGTAAGATAGCGGAAATTGCACATCGACGGAAGGTGCTGTTTCATACCGATGCCGTGCAGGCTTACGGTCAGATCCCGATTCATGTAAAAGAAGAAGGAATTGACCTGCTTTCCGCCAGCGGGCATAAATTTAACGGTCCGAAAGGAACCGGATTTTTGTATGCACGTCAGGGGCTGAAATTGCAGCCGATGATTCATGGCGGCGGGCAGGAGCGGAAAATGCGCTCCGGAACAGAGAATGTGCCGGGAATTGTCGGTATTGGAAGAGCAGCATACTGCTCAGCTGAAATTCTGGAGAAAAAGATGCGTTATGAGAAAAAACTACAGAAGTACCTGATCGATCGGATTTTAAATGAAATTCCGGAAAGCTGCCTCAATGGTTCCCGGACGAAACGCCTGCCAAATAATATTAATATCAGCATTGCGGGGATTAACGGACCGGCAGTGGTTGCGCTGCTGGATCTGGAGGGGATCTGTGCATCTTCCGCATCGGCCTGTTCCGCGGGGATGCAAAAAGCGTCCCATGTGCAGCTGGCGATCGGAAAAAGTGAACAGCAGGCCTACGAGGCGATACGGTTCACACTTGGTGTGCATAATACACGCGAGGAACTCGACTATACCGTAGATGTGCTGAAACAATGCGTAAAAAAATTACGGGACTCTTCTTGATGCTGTGAAAAAATACGAAATCGGCGAATCCTTCTGTGTCAGCTAACCGTTCGTTTCCCTCGTTTTGCTTCGGTTTTATCGCGCTCACTTCCAACTCCGATAAAAGCTGGTCGTTTCCCGCTCGCGCAAAACTCGCAAAACTCAGTCACTTACTGAACCGCTTGCCACAGAAGGATTCGCCGATTTCTTAGTTTTCATACATCTAAATACAGAAAAATGTGGAGATATTTTGAATTACAGATTTTATTAGAATTAGTAAATACGTCATAATGGACTGATTATGATATATTAGAATATTATGAT
>CAVKTR010000115.1:0-8207 GCA_963659325.1 Dysosmobacter segnis | reverse complement strand
GCTGTTCTCAATGAATCTTTCAAGGTTATTTCACTGTTCAGTTATCAAAGTTCTTTGTCGCCACTTTCGTTCAGCGACTTTTTTATTTTATCACAGGTTTTTGCTCTTGTCAACAACTTTTTTGACTTTTTTTAAAAGTTGTTTTTCATTTCGCTTCGTTCCCCGCGACAGCTATTAGATAATACCATCGGGGCTTTACATTGTCAACACTTTTTTACACATTTTTTTACATTTTTTTCATGTCTCCAGACAGAAAAATAGATGTTGTGGTTTTTGCACATTTCACCACAACATCTATAACTCCAATCACTATTTTCCAAACAAAAATCCTGTCAGAATTTTTGATGGAACATTATTATAATATAAATATCTCAAAATACTGCTCTGATCAATCTGCTCTATACACATTTTTCCTTCTTCTGTTCCGGCAAATAATGACAAAAGCATAAACAGCAGCCATACAAGAATCAATCCCTGAAATGCTCCTGCAAAAATTCCAAGGGTCCGATTAACACCTTTCAGCACCGGAATGCGGTTAATGATCCGAAGGGAACGCCCGATCATAGATACAATAATTCCCGCGACCAGCAATGCAACGAAATAGGAAATCCCTGCAAGGATCCAGTCTGCCATTTTTTTGCCAAGGGCATCATATATCCCAGCCTGATCCAACAGACTATTCCCGGTGTCCGTTATATAGGAAGTAACATGTTCCGGCAGTGATACTCCTGCCACCTCCGTACCATCGCCGACCGTATCCGAAACTTTCGACTGGCCGCTTTCCCTGAACGCCTGGGTACAGCGCTGCTCCAGCGCCGTATAAACGCCAGTATTATTTTTTATGTAATTACTGATATATGGCGTTGCATAAGAAATCAGACCGATCAACAGCACAATGGAAATTAATGAATATAAAATCCGAAGCAATCCCCTGTTCCACCCGCGAATCGCGCAGAACAAAATGATCACACATACTACAATTAATAACCAATTCATTATTTTTCGCCTGCTTTCCCGCTTCCAAACAGACGAAGACGGATCTGCTGTGTTTTGCCTTCCATTACAAATGCATATCGGCGGTATCCCCCCACATGCAGCACTTCGCAGAATGTATCTTCAAATTCATAATAGAATTTTTTCCGTCCTCCCAGCGTATAAATAGAACACAAATTGCTGCTGTACAGACAGATTTCATGATTATCCAGAAAACGCATTTTTTCAAATGGAAAATCCGTCACAAACTGCGTCTGCTCATCACACTTCATATTATAAACAACCACTTTTCGTTTTGCTTCATCTTTTCCTGCGGCAAATACAAGCGCAAAATAGCTGTCATCATAAAATACAGCCTTAATTTCATCCTCTACCTGCTTCTTTGGTCCCTCTTTCGGCGTATTTCCACCGGTAAAGGTATAAACGCCCTGATCTGAAAATGCGATCACCTGATCAGAGCCCACATAGGCCAGTTCCGGGATCACTGCATCATCATAGGAATAGGAAGCCACGATATGATCGACTTTTTCCTCGCCTACTGATCCAAAATTATAAAACGTCACAGTACTTTTTGCACTTCCGTCATGGATATCAAGACTGGACACTGCCAGTTTTTCTCCATCCTGAGAAAGTGCGAGATCCATCGGTGTACCACCGTTTTCCACATGGATCGCGCCTTCTGCCAGCTGCTCACCGCTCTTACTGTAAAGTGCCAGATACCCGGTTCCGTCTTCTTCCATCATAACGGCAACGGTACCGCTGGCTGACACGTCAATTCGCTGTATCGGCATTGTAACACTGAATTTTCCCTGTGTACCACTGCTGTTCATCACATAAATCTGTTTTCCATCTTTGTCCGCAAATGCCACATACTGTTTGCAGACAGCCAGCATCGGATCCTGCATCTCGAAGCTCTGATTCCAAATGATCTGATTATCCGTTGTGACACAGGACGCACCGTCATTACTGTATTTCAACAGATTCCCGTTAAACTCTGTAAATTTGGTAGCGTTTGTGTCCGACCGGTCAACTGTGCTGACAATTCGAAAGTCATCATAAGATTTATGCTGTACATATATATAATATGTGATTCCAAGAGCCACACAGATACCTACAATAATAGCCAGTATTTTTAACTGCTTTTTATGATGTTCACGCACCTTGCGTTCAATTTCTTCCCAGTTTGCCTGAACCATCTGCAGATTACTTTTTCCTGCGTTATCCATACTTTCCTCCACTTCAGAATGTTTTCATCTGTTGTATATCATAAAGCATTTTTTTTCGAAAGTCCAGAAAGATTACGGCAGCAATAACTGCTGTCCCTCATAGATCATGTCCATGTTTTCAATCTGGTTCGCATTACAGATATCCTGCACCTTCTGCGTGGTATGATAAACAGCTTTGCTGATGGACATCAGGCTGTCTCCTTTTTTCACAGTATAATAGCGTGCGCTGCTCTGTGCATCTGTGTTGGCAGACTCCGCCTGGCTGGAATTGTCCTGTTCCTGCTTGGTTTGATTCGTGCTCTCCTGATTTTGTGTTGCCTGTCCTGACTGACTCTGTGCATCCTGGCTATTATTTTTATCTGACTGATTCTGTGCAGTCTGGTCTGCATTCTGTGCCGATTGATTGTCCGCCGTCTGACTTGCATTCTGCCCTGTTGCCTGATTTTGTGTTGCCTGCCCATCTGCGTTCTGTTCATCTGTCCCCTGCGTATTCTGATTTTGTTCCTGTGCATTGGCATCCTGCTTGTCTGCGTTTTTACTGTCTTCTGCCTGCTTGTCCTGCGCATTTTTCGAATCTTCATTCTGCACATTCCCGGAAACCGTCTGCAGCGTATGTTCCAGCACTTTCAGATTCTGATAATTTCCAATCTGCGAAATTCCGGTTGCTGCCACTACAGCCAGAACGGCTACACCCGCCACATATACAAAAGGCTGATGCCGTTTGCGTGTTGGGCGCTCATTTAATTTATTTAAAATTGCCCGGTAATTCTGCGCCACATCCGATGGCTCCTGATTTTCCCGCTCTTTTTCTGTCCGCAGTGGTTCTGTATGTCTGTTCTGCGCCACCAGAAACTCCTGCATCGCCGGATTTTTCTCATAGTAAACAGCGTACCCCTCCAGCCGCTGCAAGGCCCCCTGTGCCTGTACAAAAAAGGCATCCACCCGGTTCAGCTTGTCCTCATAATATAAAAAACGGGAACCGTGTTCCTGCGTTGCGTCAAAAAACTGCTGCATGGAGATCGTTACTTCCAGATTGCTTCCCTCCAGTGAAAAATACCATCCCAGAAGTTCATAATCTGAAAAATATTCTTTGATTCCCTGATAGACCCGCTCCCAGAACAGCTGCTGACGATCCTGAGACGCCACGGCTGCCGAGGGCTGTTCTACAATGTCAATATCCGGAACAATGGTGGTGTCCACCTGACGGGACAGTTCGTCCGGGGTACGATCGGCACCTTCCTCCTCTGACGAAAACGGTTCAGCATATACCGTGGACTCTCCGGCAAAAGAAAAATCCACCTGCTGCGCGCCACTGATAAATATGTACTCCTGGCTTCCCCGGCGGTATGTTTTTCCAAGCAGTACTGCTGCCGGAATTTCATTTTCCTTTATTTCTTCGTGCAGTGTCCGATGAACATATGTGTAAACAAAATCCTCTACATAAATCTGACAGGTGTCGCCAAGTTTTCCCATCTGGCGGATATTTTTCGGTAAATGAAACTGTCTGTCCTTCTGATTTCCCATGTTTTGATTCCCTCTTTCTATCTTTTATACCATCGCGATGTTTTAAATTTCTCGGGGAATTTTATCATGGGAACGCTGTAAAACTTTGCCGATTTTTGAAAACAACACCAAAGTATATGAAAGTGAAATTGAAGAATCCTTCCGCAACCGCTAACCGTTCACTTCCCTCGTTTTGCTTCGGTTTTATCGCGCTCGTTCTCAACTCCTATAAAAGCTGGTCGTTTTCCACTCGCGCAAAACTCGCAAAACTCAGTCGCTTACTGAATCGCTTGTCGCAGAAGGATTCTTCAATTTCACTATTTCAGTTACAATACAACTTTGTTATTTCATCTACTAACATCATGTAAATCTGCGCGTGCAACATAGAGCAGTTACCGTCAAAACATTTAATGCACGCGTGGCATCAGGCGGAATGGCACAAAAAATCTACACGCAGTGCGGGGTGGCGCAAAAATTTACGTCCATCATTACGTAAATTAAGAACTCCTGTATTTTTTCTCAGGGAGCGATTGCTAGCGACCGAGACAAAATACAGGAGTTCGATTTCACATATTAAATTTTAAGCCACCCTAAACAAGATTTTTAAGCCATGAAGCCTTTTACTTTTTTATAAATGCTCTCACCATCAAGCTCATATTTCTTAATAAGCTCTGCACCTGGTCCAGACTCACCAAAGCGGTCATACACACCGATCTTCATTACTTTTGTCGGAGCTTTTGCGCTTAATGCATCGCATACAGCACTTCCGAGACCGCCGATTACAGAGTGCTCTTCTACTGTTACGACTTTGCCTGTTTTCTGTGCGGATGCAACAACCAGATCCTCATCCAGTGGTTTGATGGTGTGGATGTTGATCACTTCTGCATCAATGCCGTCTGCTGCAAGCAGTTTTTCTGCCTCCAGAGCTTCGTTTACACACAGACCTGTCGCGATGATAGTTACGTCTTTACCTTCTTTTAATACGATACCTTTTCCAAGCTCGAATTTGTAGGTTGCTTCGTCGTTGATTACCGGAACAGCCAGACGACCGAATCTTAAATAAACCGGTCCTTCGTACTCATAAGCGGCACGAACAGCTGCTTTTGCTTCTACATCATCACACGGATTGATAACAACCATACCCGGAATTGTACGCATAAGTGCGATATCCTCGTTACACTGATGAGTTGCACCGTCCTCACCTACAGAAATACCTGCGTGAGTTGCACCGATTTTTACGTTTAAGTGCGGATATCCGATGGAGTTACGAACCTGCTCAAATGCACGTCCTGCTGCAAACATTGCGAAAGAACTCATGAACGGAACTTTTCCACAGGTTGCAAGACCTGCTGCGATGCCTGCCATGTTGCCCTCTGCGATACCACAGTCAATGTGACGCTCCGGGAACTCTTTTTTGAATACGCCTGTTTTGGTTGCTCCAGCAAGGTCAGCATCCAGAACTACTAAATTATCATGCTCTTTTCCGAGCTCTACTAATGTATTGCCGTAACTGTCTCTTGTTGCGATTTTCTTTACTTCTGACATAATGCTTCACCTGCTTTCTTTAATTCTTCCATAGCAATGGCAAATTCTTCATCGTTCGGAGCTTTTCCATGCCATCCAGCCTGGTTCTCCATGTAGGATACACCTTTACCTTTGATTGTTTTTGCGATAATAGCTGTTGGCTGACCTTTTGTCTCACGAGCCTCTTTTAATGCTGCTGCGATCTCGTCAAAATCATTTCCATTGATATTGATTACATGGAAATTGAATGCCTCAAACTTTTTATCGATCGGGTACGGTGAGCATACATCTGCGATATTTCCATCGATCTGAAGACCGTTGTTGTCTACGAATAATACAAGGTTGTCCAGTTTACGTGCTCCGGCAAACATAGCTGCCTCCCAGATCTGTCCCTCCTGGATCTCACCATCACCTGCAAGTGAATATACGCGGTAATCTTTGCCGTCCATTTTTCCGGCAAGTGCCATACCAACTGCTGCGGAGAAGCCCTGTCCTAAGGAACCGCTGGACATATCAATGCCCGGAATGTGTTTCATATCCGGATGTCCCTGAAGCATGGAACCGATATGACGCAGTCCTTCCAGCTCCTCTACCGGGAAATATCCTTTCTGTGCCAGTGTCGCATACAGACCTGGTGCAACATGTCCTTTGGAAAGAACGAATCTGTCTCTGTTCGGATCTTTCGGATTTTTCGGATCTACGTTCATCTCTACAAAATACAGATAAGTAAAAATCTCTGCTGCGGATAAAGATCCACCCGGATGACCGGATTTTGCGCTGTGTACGCCGGTGATGATTCCTTTGCGCACTTCTACAGCAATTTTTTCAAGTTCTAACTTTGTCATAATGTGCTCCCTTTCTTGCCCTGCTTTAGCGGACTATAATTCCACTCGTCCTTCCAGGGCTCTTAATAATGTAACCTCATCAATATATTCCAGATCACCGCCCACCGGTACACCGCTGGCAATTCGCGATACTTTGATTCCGGTCGGTTTGATCAGTTTGCTGATATACATGGCAGTCGTCTCGCCCTCCAGACTGGAGTTCGTGGCAATGATCACTTCTTTCACATCGCCCTGCAGACGCTGCATCAGTTCTTTCAGACGGATATCCTCCGGTCCGATTCCGAGCATTGGGGAAATCGCGCCGTGTAACACATGATATACGCCATCGTACTGTCCTGTCTTTTCATAAGCGGCCAGATCACGGGTGGTCTCCACTACCATGATCGTAGAATGGTCACGTCCGCTGTTTCGACAGATCGGGCATTCTTCCGCATCTGTCAGTGTGTAACAGGTCTTGCAGTAACGGATATTTCTTCTGGCATCCAGAATCGTATCTGCCAGTCGTTCTACCCGCTCCGTCGGCATGTTCAGAATGTGAAACGCCAGACGCTGCGCGGACTTGCTGCCGATACCCGGCAGAGAAGACAGTTCTTCAATCAATTTACTGATCTGCTTGCTGTAGTAATCCATTAGAACGGAAATCCTCCGCCCATTCCCATGCCGCCTGTGATTTTGGACATGGACTGCTGTGAGATCTCATCCATTTTGCGCAGTGCTTCGTTTGTAGCAGCTACGATCAGGTCTTCCAGCATTTCGATATCATCCGGATCTACTACTTCTTCTGCTAATTTTACTTTTACTACTTCTTTTTTACCGGATACAGTTACTTCTACTGCTCCGCCGCCTGCGCTGGCAGATACTTCTTTCTCTTCCAGCTCTTTGGTTGCTTCTTCCATCTGACGCTGCATTTTCTGTGCCTGTTTCATCAGATTATTCATGTTTCCCGGCATTCCTCCCGGAAATCCACCTCTTTTTGCCATGTTACATCCTCCTGCTATTTATTCATCTTCCACTTCAATATCCATGTGGACGATCTGTTCCAGATCGATATAATTCTCTTCGAATGGGCGTCCGGAATCGTTGGACTGCATCACTACCTCAATCTCTTTACCGATCCGGTTTGAGATCCGTTCCTTAATTTCTGTCCTGCGACGCTCCTCCGACACATAAGTATATGCCAAATCGTCGTCAAACACCAGCATTAATTTATTTTCTCCGCCAAGGCTTAAGTGTGCGCCCCTCAAATAGGTCGCGGTAACACCCGGAAGTTCACGCACAATGGAACTCCAGTTTTTTACCACCTGACGGATATCATCCGGGATTGCCTTCGGCATCTGCACCGGTTCTTTCGGTTTTTGCGGTGCGGCTGGTGCACTGCCCGAAGCAGGCTGCGCAGCTGGTGCTGCCGCCACAACGGTTACACCTTCTTCCACTTTTTTCTCAAGCTGTGCCACACGGTCAGTCAACGCATCCTGTGTGGTCTCCATCGCCGGACGACAAAGCTTGATCAGTGCAATCTCTATCAGCACACGCTTCTGCGGTGCATATTTGAGCTGACCGGACAGATCAGAAAAAATACGGATGTAACGCATGATCACGTCACCTTCGATCATATCCGCTTCTTCTTTTAATAATGCCAGATTTTCACTGGACATGTCCAGCACATCTTCCATCTGGTCGGAACTTTTGACCAGAAGAAGGTTACGCAGATACCATACAAAATCCATCACAAACTGTCCCAATTCACGTCCCTGAACGATCAGTTCTTCCAGAAGTTCGATGGCCTGTACCACGTTATTTGCCAGAATGGAGCGAAGCAGACGGCTGAACACCTCGGTATCCACCGCGCCAAGTACCTCAAGCACATGATCATAAGTCAGTGGTTCCCCCAGATAAAAAGCGATACACTGATCCAGCAGACTTAAAGCATCTCGCATGGAACCATCTCCGGCTTTTGCCACATAGCGGACTGCTTTTTCCTCTGCTTCCACGCCTTCCTGCTGCAGCAGATCCATCAGACGATCCGAAATCGTTTCAATGGAAATCCTGCGGAAGTCGTACTTCTGACAACGGGACAGAATCGTGATCGGAATCTTGTGCGATTCCGTCGTTGCCA
>CAVKTR010000114.1:0-8235 GCA_963659325.1 Dysosmobacter segnis | reverse complement strand
GTGTTTTTAATGAATTCTCTTTTCCATCACCTCTTGACATATCACCAAATTGCTTATCTGTGATGCGCTTTACTTTTGCCTGGCTTTATATTACAATAGAATCTGATATCTTGAAATAACCAGAAAAATGTTTTTATAGGAGACCAGAATCGTGCTAGTGTATGACTTGACAAAAAGGGGAAAAAAATCGAAATATGAATATCTGTATCAATGTCTGAAGGAGGATATTTTGAACGGAAAACTGGCAGAAGGAGAGAAAATGCCCTCAAAACGCCAGCTTTCTGAGGCAAACGGCATCAGTATCCGAACGGTTATGAATGCCTACGAGCAACTTTTGATGGAGGGGTATTTGGAGTCCAGAGAGCGGAGTGGCTACTATGTGGTATCTGATTTTGATTCACCATTAAGATACCAGAGAGTGGAAATAAAAGAAGCCTCTCCGGAACAGGATGAAAACTGGATGGTGGATTTTACGGCAAACACAACGGTATATGAGAAGTTCCCATTTTCTATGTGGACAAAAGTAATGCGGCAGGTGCTTGGAGATTACAATTTGCATCTGATGAAGCGCGGAGAATTTCTTGGCAGTCCGGAACTTCGTTATGAAATTGCAAAATATCTGTATCACAATCGAGGCATGGTGGTGTCTCCCGACTGCATTGTCATCGGAACCGGAATCGAATATCTGTATTCTAAGTTGATCGGATTGCTTCCGGCGAATGCAGTGTATGCGGTGGAAAATCCCGGTTATCGAAAAATCCGTCTGATTTACGAAGACCTCGGGGTAAAGTGGACCTGGACTTCCATGAGCATAGACGGCATTCATATGGGAAGTCTGCGAAAAAGCGGTGCGACAGTCGTGCATACATCCCCGGAGCATCATTATCCGCTTGGAACTGTTATGACGGCCAGACGGCGCCAGGAATTATTGAAGTGGCTGGAGGAATCTGCTGACCACTATATCATAGAAGACGATTATGACTGTGAATTTCGATATAGCGGACATGCGATTCCGGCATTGTACGGTATGGATGCAAGCCAGCGGGTTATTTATATGAATACTTTCAGCAAGACACTGAGTCCGGGAATCAGGATCAGTTATATGGTACTGCCGCCGAAGCTGCTGGAACAGTATGTGGATTCTGCCAACTTTTTTTCCAATACGTCTTCCAATCTGGAGCAGCATACGCTGGCAGCATTTCTGCGGGACGGATATTTTGACCGTCACTTAAATCGTATGCGGCGCTATTATCTGAGTCAGGGAGAAAAATTGAAAAATGCGATCCAGATGACACCGACGATTCCGGCGGAAGAAATTTTGGGGATGGAGACCGGCACACATATTTTGGTAAAATTAAAAACAGAGCTTTCCGATCAAGAAATCAAACTGAGGGCAAGGATGAAAGGGATTAATCTGTGCTGCCTTTCTGAATTTTGTATCGGGGAAAAAGAATTGTATCGGCATGTGATGGTGTTGAATTATTCCGGACTGGAAGAGGGGCGGATGCTTCAGGTAGTTGGCGTGCTTGGAGAAATTTTTAGTTCGGGTAATTGTGTTGTTTAAATTTGGGACTAGTGAAGGCGCCAGTCATCAATCTTACCTCTGCAGCTAACAATCGCTTGCCGAGGAAAGATTGCATGCCTGACGCCATATACGTTTTGATAATCACAAATTTAAATTCTGCAATTTGATGGTACTGTACGCCGTGAAAATAGCCAGAGCCCCTTTATTGTAGACTACGATGAAAACCACACTGCTTACCCTTACATTGTGCCACGCATGCATATACATCGTTGGAATAATGAGCAGTATGTTGCATGCGCAATAAATACTAGAGTATACTTTTTTAGGGATTAAGAAAGAACGAAGGTATAAGTGACAAAGTATACAAAAATATAATTTTATCAGTTATAACTTATAAAAAAGTAAAAGTACAATTTTTTGTCAGTTATATCTGATAAAAAATGATTATTTATCGAATTGAACATGTTACGAAACATAAAGAAGTATCAGTAGGCAAGGCCGCTTCGCGGTGTCACGCAGTGCCGTTGTGATACAAAAATTTACGGTGATGCGTACGTAAAATAAGGTCTGAGTTCATTTTTTCTCAGCGAGCGATTGTTAGCCGCGGAGACAAAATGAACTCAGACCTTTTCAATACCCTAAATTTTTAATCACCAAACAAGCCCTTGTTTCTGCCGCCGCCGTTCAATCGCCACGGAAATTGCCCCATAGCACACGGAATACATGAACGCCGCCAGCGCAAATGCCGTCAACACATCAAAAACAGAATGCTGTTTAATAAACATCGTGGACAAAATAATGCAGATCGTCAGCACCAGTGCAGCATACTTGATCCATTTATGTTTCTTGATCTTCTCACTGTGACAAAGTGCAAAATAAATTCCAAGGGAATTATACACATGGATACTCGGGAATAGATTTGTCGGTGTATCCGTTGCATACAGTTTCTGCACGATGTGTACAAAAATATTATCTCTTGCGAAAGTCTCCGGCCGGAGCAGCTGTCCGTTCGGATATACCGTTGAGATAAAAAGAAACGCTGTCATACCGGTGATTAGGAAAATTCCCATCCGCCAGCAGAGTTTCCCGTCTGTAAATGCGATAAATATAATTCCGACTGCCATGTATACAAACCACAGATAATATGGAATGACAAAAAATTCGCAGAATGGAATGTAATCGTCCAATGCCACATGAATGACATGAAAATTCGAATTGATCGTCACTTTTTTTTCCAGCCAGCAAAACCACGGAATGTAGATCAGTGCGTAAAGCAGCAGGAAAAAGTGCGTGTTGTGTTTGAGGTATTCAAATAGTTTTTTCATACTCAATATTGCTCCGATGATATTATAAATAATTGATGTAAATCGTTAAGTGTCAACCTCAACAGGAAAAAATGTCCGTTTCCTGTGTGAATAAAAAACGGAACATAATGGAACTGTACCAAGGTTTATAGAAGAGTGTAGCATCATGGAACAAAAAAAACAACGTGGAAAAATCTTAAATTTTTATAATTATTTACCGATAAATTTGTGTAATAATTTTTATCGGATCATATATTCCATGCAGGGACGCCCGCCGGTGGAATAATTCATACGGCTCTGGATGACATCGGTTTCCACCAGATAATTCAGGTACCGCCGGGTTGTCACCTGTGACAGATTGACGCTGGAGGCGATAAATTCACTGGTAAGGTAAGCACCTGCGTGCTCTTTCAGGCAGCTGGTGATCAAATCCAGCGTTTTGCGCTGCAGTCCTTTTTGCAGTTCCAGTTCTTTACTTTTTTCTGAAATCTGGCGGGTGTGAAGCAGCTGATCAATATCGGACTGTGTGAAGGAAAGGCCGGTCTGCATCAGTTTGTGCCGGAGCAGATATTTATCCAGCGCCTCTGAAAAGCGTTCATATTTAAACGGTTTGATGAGGTAGTCAGTGATGCCAAGCTGCAGTGCTTCCTGAATATGTTTTGCATCTTTGGCAGCGGTGATCATGATCACGTCCACATCATTTTGCTGTCTGCGTAATTCGCGCAACAGTTCCAATCCGGAAAAACCCGGCATATACAGATCCAGAAGTAGCAGGTCGATATGCGTCCCGGACAGAAACTGAAGGGCATCCGTACCGTTATGAAAGGTAGCTACCACCTGAATCCCCGGTGTTTTTAAGGCAAATTGCTGATTGATTTCTGCGACCATCAGGTCGTCTTCTACGATTACGGTTTTAATCATCTGTATTTCCTCCGTTAGTTTGGGCTTGTATACTGATTGTAAAAGAGGAGCCGACATCCGGTTCTGATTCAATGGACAGATAACCGTGATGTTTGTCTATGATTTCCTGGATCAGACCAAAGCCGATGCCGTGTCCCTCACCACGGGTGGTAAAGTTTCCGTGAAGAAGCTCTGTGATCTGTGCATCCGTCATGCCACAGCCGGTATCATCCACAATGATCGTCAATCCGTCAACGGTCTGCTGGATAAAAAACTGAACCTGACGGACACCGGTGACGTGTTCCACGGCGTGAAAGGCATTTTCAATCAGATTTCCAATGATGGTGACAAGTTCCTGCGCAGACAGAAAATCGTTATGTACATCCAGAAAAGAACCTTTTTGGATAATAAAATCAATATCCAGCTCTTTGGCGTGACTTTGTTTTCCAAGCAGCAGCGCAGCGATCGTCTGATTATGGATCTGCTGGATCACGGACTGATAACTGTTGCTGGTTTCACTGGACAGACCATCTATAAAGGTGATTGCCTGTTCATAATTCCCCATCTGAAGCATACCGGAGATGACGTGAAGCTTGTTGAGAAATTCATGGGTGGAAGCTCTCAGTGCCTCCACGATGTGGGTGGAACCATTCAGCTGATCTGCCAGGTCAAGCATTTCCGTGCGATCCCGGAGAATGATCAGAAAACCAATGGATTTCTCCTGATTAAAGAGCGGAATAATGCTCAAAAGGAGTTTTTTCCCGGCATATTCATGGGAAATCAGGGTGCAGTTTTCATTTTCTGACAGACATTTCTGGCAGAGACGATATAACTTTTCGTCAGAGGCCAGCAGGTAATCTTTTCCTAGCAGTGCATCTCCGGCGGCATTCGTATAAATTTTTTTGTAATGCAGATCGTAGGCAAAAATTCCTTCGTCGATTTTTTCCAGAATTTCCTCCCGCTGAAGAAACAGTTTCACGATTGCAGCCGGTTCATAGCCGAGCAGACTGTGGCGGATGCGTCTGGCGGTGTAGGCCGCAGACAGAATGCCAATTGCAGTCAGAACGCAGAAAATCAGTAAAATTTTCAAAATCAACCGGTGTTCCGCGGTATGTACGGTAGAAAGGGACGCGCTTACCATGACAAAGCCGAGGACAGAACCGTCTGTGTCACGCAATTGATGAAAGGCACGTTTCTGCATATCATTTACCCCCTGTTTTGTTGTGATATAAGGTGCTGCGTCTGATAAAATCTCTTTCTCATCTCCACCGGCAAACTCCTGTCCGATTTTGGATGCATCCGGGTGATAGATACGAATTCCTTCGGTATCAGCAAATACAATATAGTCAATTTCAGATGATGCGGCCGCCAGATCAGCCATGCGTTTTTTCAGGGAATCAGAAAAGTGTTTCTGCCGCATGCCTTCGATGACATCCGAATCCTCAGAGAGCATATATCCGGTCCATGAAATTTTATCATCCAGGGAAGTGTCCAGCTCTTTTAACTGCGCCGGAAGGATAAAAATGAGGGTAAGAATGAGCAGCAGGGCCACAAGTAAAAAGTAAGATTTTGAAAGTTTGGTTCGGATCGATTCATTTTTTCGTGTCATATCAGTCCTCCTGTAGCGTGCAGGAATGCCGCGTCGTTCAGTTAGTTTTTTCTCAAATTTAAGTATGCATTAAGTATACACTATTTTTCCATGCAAAGTATTTTTTTTACTTACAAAAGGGTTACAAAAGCTTCATAAACTTTTCTTTTTCCCAGAGCGTGGTATGCTCAGTGCAACAACAGATCACAACAATAAATTTTGCAAAGGAAAAGGAGATCATCAGTATGAATTACAATGAAATGGCTTTAAAAATGCACGAAGAAAATCATGGAAAGGTCAGTGTTGTTTCCAAAGTTTCCGTAAAAACAAGAGATGATTTGAGTGTTGCGTACACACCTGGAGTTGCGGAGCCATGCCGCAAAATCCGTGATAACAAAGATGAGGTATACCGCTATACGGCAAAAGGAAATCTGGTTGCGGTGGTATCAGATGGAACTGCAGTTCTGGGACTTGGGGATATCGGACCGGAGGCAGCGATGCCGGTAATGGAAGGAAAATCCATTCTGTTTAAAGAGTTTGCCGGAATTGATGCGTTTCCAATCTGTCTGGATACCAAAGACCCGGATGAGATCGTTGAGACCGTAAAACGTCTGGCACCAACCTTTGGCGGTATCAATCTGGAAGATATTTCCGCACCGCGTTGTTTTGAAATTGAGCGCAGACTGAAAGAAGAGCTGGATATCCCGGTATTTCATGATGATCAGCATGGCACTGCCATCGTGGTATCTGCCGGTCTGACCAATGCACTGCGTCTGGTGAACAAAGAGTTCTCTGAAGCGAAGGTTGTCATTAACGGCGCGGGATCCGCAGGTATTTCCATTTGTAAATTACTGCTGGAACTTGGAATCGGAGATGTCGTTTTAGTAGACCAGAAAGGAATTCTGGCAAAAGGAGAATCCTGGATGAATCCGGCGCAGAAAGAAATGGCGGAGCGTACCAATAAGGAACAGCTGCACGGGGATTTAAAAACAGCGATGAAAGGAAAAGATGTGTTTGTCGGTGTATCTGCACCAAATATTGTGACACCGGAGATGGTCAGCACTATGGCGAAGGATGCCATCGTATTTGCAATGGCAAACCCGGTTCCGGAGATCATGCCGGAGGAAGCAAAAGCAGGCGGAGCCCGTGTGGTAGCAACCGGACGTTCTGATTTCCCGAATCAGATCAATAATGTACTGGTATTCCCGGGTATTTTCAGAGGTGCATTGGATGCGAGAGCAACAGACATCACAGAAGATATGAAAATTGCAGCAGTACATGCCATCGCAGATATCATCCCGCAGGAAGAGTTGAGAGAAGATTACATTATTCCGGGGGCATTTGATGCGCGGGTCGCAGAGAATGTGGCAAAGGCAGTTGCAAAAACGGCAATGGAAACAGGCGTATCTAAATTGAAATAGTCAGAGCGGAGGTTTTTATGGAAGCGCAGAATACAGCAGAAAAAAGTGGATTGGAAAAAATTCTGAAGTTTAAAATTATGGGACTGTCGATACCAGTATATCTGATCCTGGCGGCAATCGTAGTCTTTGCGGCACAGACAGAGATCCTTCCGTCAAACATGGTGGGAGCACTTGCCATTATGATCGTGCTGGGAAGTATTTTTAATCTGATGGGATCGAAAATCCCGATCATCAGATCTTACCTTGGAGGCGGTGCGGTATTTTGCATTTTTGCGTCTTCCGCACTGGCATCCTTCGGACTGCTTCCGGCAGGTGTTGTGGAAAACTGTAAAAATTTCATGAATGATGTGGGATTTCTGGATTTTTACATTTCTGCACTGATCACAGGCAGTATCCTCGGAATGAATCGGGAACTGTTAAAAAAGGCAGCGGTCCGTTTTCTTCCGGTATCCTTTATTTCCATGGCATGCGCCATGCTGATGGGCGGTGTGGCAGGTATGATCACAGGAAGAGGATTCAGCGAAAGTATTCTCTATATTGCCATGCCGATGATGAGCGGCGGTATGGGCGCAGGTGTGACACCGCTTTCTGAAATTTATGCCAATGCGACGGGACTGGAGCAGGCAGGAATTATTTCAAAAATGATACCGGCATCTGCCATTGGAAACGTTTTAGCCATCATCAGTGCGGCATTGATCGCAAAAATCGGCACACAGTTCCCGGCCATGAACGGAAATGGAAAACTGATGGATATGCCGGAAGAGAAGAAAAAAGAAACTTCCCATGGGAAAATGGATCTTTCCATTATGGGAACCGGCTTGCTGTTTTCCTGCGGATTTTTCGCACTTGGCACACTGATCAATCATATTTTCCCAAACGTACACGCATATGCGTTTATGATCATTATTGTTGTGATTTTCAAACTGCTTGGAATTATTCCGGAAAAATATGAATATATGGCAGTACAGTGGGGACAGTTTGTGATGAAGAATTTCACGCATGCGCTGCTGGCCGGAATCGGTGTGGCACTGCTTGATATGAAAGTGCTGGCAAAATCCCTGACCCCGCAGTTTATGCTCATCTGCATTGCTATCATTGTAACAGTGGCACTGGTATCCGGGGCACTTGGAAAACTCTTTGGATTCTATCCGGTGGAGGCTTCCATCACAGCCGGATTATGTACAAACAGTATGGGCGGAACCGGAAATATCGCAGTTTTGTCTGCGGCAGACCGCATGGAACTGATCCCGTTTGCGCAGATGGCAACCAGACTGGGCGGTGCGCTGGTATTGATTTCATCCAGTTTTCTGATCCGGCTGCTTGGATGATCTGACGATTGATGATGCCAGCATATTTGCAGACAGCATTTGCAAGGGAGTATAGAGATAAAATATCAATAAAAAACGCAGGAGACGAAAAAATCCGTCTTCTGCGTTTTTTTACTTTATAGGAAAGTTCTCCTTTGGAGAACTCTTGATATAGAAGTAGCCCGCGCGG
>CAVKTR010000113.1:0-8472 GCA_963659325.1 Dysosmobacter segnis | reverse complement strand
CCCATTTTCAACACTTATGAGATAAAAAAAGCCGAGATTTCCTTATAAATCAAGGAAATTTCGGCTTCCGCTATGGTGTGAAAATGTTGTATATTAGTACTATTTCAAAAATTTTTTTATCATACTATTTAATTCTTTTGGGCGATAGTGTTTCCTGTCTAACGGCAGCATTGTTAACTGTGTCAATGCGTCAAGTGCTCTGCTTCCATCATACAAAGCCATATATTCGAGATCATGGATGTTGGCTACATTCATATTTTTCAGGGTTGTTATCAAAGCATCGGTTGTGACATGTGTATCCTGCTCATCCAGTTTCTTTTCTATTAAACGGTAAACAAGGAGTGCTGTATAACAGATTAGAAAATGTGCTTTGATCCGTTCAGGCAGTCGATGATTGATTGGTCTGCCATCAAAATTCGTTTTCATGATCCTGAAACAATCTTCTATTTTATATCTGTTATGTGATACGGCAAGGATTTCTTTTGCCGGGTCAGCCAGATTGGTTGCTACTGCATAGTAGCCGTCATATTTTTCTTCCTCTGCAATCCTATCTTCGTCCAGTGTATATTCAACCACTGCTTTTTCGCCAGATTTTGTCTTTACAACTCTTTTCATAAAACGCCTTACATCATTCGGTCCTTTTTTTATCTCTTCCGGATCTTTTGAGTTCAATATATTTTTTGCACGCTCTATCTGTCGGTTGCGAATTGCCCTCTGATATTCCATCATTTTTCTGGAAAAAGTGATAATGATACGCTGCTTCAAAAGACCAGTTGCTTTTCTCTTTACTGTTTTCCCGTTCTTTAAGGTGATTTCTTCATATAACCCGAGGTCTAGGGCTCTGTCTGCTTCAATAATCTTATAAGCATGATCATTATACAGTCCCAGGTTTTTTTCTGCATGCCGGTCAAAATTTTTCATGGATTCAATGGTAGTCGGCGTATCATCAGAGAGAAGCCTATAATCATAATCGTTGAACACAGCCGCTTTCAGTGTGTCACTGAGTTTTTTGATGGACTGTGTGACGATGAAAGCTCTGCCTCCCATACTGTTAAATTTCCGGATGTTATAAGAACCAAGTCCGGCATCTGCACAATAAATGAATTTTGCCTGTGAAATCATCCTGGTAACTTCTTTTTCCAGAGGGATGGCAGTCAGCTGTTCGTTTGTGTTACCCGGATGGAGACACATGGTAATGGGGATTCCATCCCTGTCCATAAAAAGTCCCATTTCAACGATGGGATTCGGGCGGTGTTCCTTGCTCATCCCATACTGGCGCAAGCCTTTTAATACTTCGCCGGTTACTTCATCAACAATATCTTCATCAGGCTGTTCACATTCAAAATAAAAGTTAGAGCAGTCGTAGTAGAGAACAGAAGTGTCTCTTTTTACGATGGAATTGCTCTGTCTGTAAAGCCATGTCAGATAATCATCATGGTGTTCTTCCAGAAAATCCATAAAACGAAGGACATGCTGGTAATCAAAATCCGGTTTTTCGTAATAACTGTCAAGTTTGTGGCAGGTAGCAAATTTGGAGAGTGGATCTAATATCCTTGCGTAAGTCAAAAACCGAAGTATCGTGTAGGGATCAAAAGTTATCTTGCGGTTTTGACTTTTTTCAGCAAAAAATGTTTTCAGTTTTAATTCCCCCATGAATTTCTGGAGAAAAACATATCCGATATTCAGCAATTCACAGGAGGAAGCATCCGAAGAAGTATGCCTTACCCGTTCATTAAAATCGGCTGTGAGAGTATATTCCACTCTGCCGGAACGGTATTCCTCGTTCATCTTTCGAATCTCTTCCTTGACGTAGGACAGAGGGTCGTCCGTGATTTTTAGAAGTTCTGAATGTCTGCCAAATTTTTTGACATTTCTTGTTGTAGTTTTTTTACCATTGCGTAATCCCTGCTGCGCATAGTAGATAGGATCTTTGCTGTTTTTGTTGTAAAAGAGTTTCATGGTCTCACTCCGTGGAATAGTTATATATGCAAGTATACAACAAATACAACATAATGTCAAGAAGAATTTGACAAAAAAATACCGCATTTCTGCGGTCTGTAAGCATTTTTTTGATTTAGAAGTGTTGAAAACCCGGATATATGACCTGGTCGCTGCGATTCCTGATACCGGTATTTGTGGTTGATATGTTAATATTCTTCTTGTAAAAAAGTATTGACATCATTACAGTAAAGTGCTACTATAACAGAAAATAAATGACATGAACGAAAATCAATGAGCAAAAGAAGTACCTTTATGGCACTGCTTTACAGAGAGCCGGTGATGGTGAGATTCCGGCAGGTAAGTATAAAGGGAATGGATTTGTGAGATGCAAAGCGAAAGCCAATAGTAAGCGTGCAAGTAGCGGATGCCGTGTCCTCACGTTACAGAGGAAAGATATCGAAGAGATTCCGTATCGGATTGAGGTTGTGCAGCAACAGTATAGTTGCAGAAAAGCACAATGAATAAAGGGTGGCACCACGAAACGTATATTCGTCCCTGACTGTGAAAGTTCACGGTCAGGGGCTTTTTTAAATTACAGTAAGAGCCGAACCTTTGGATATCCACGGAGTGTTACAGGATAGAAAGGACTGGAAATTAAGATGAAACGTACATTGAGAGTTTACAAAAAGACCGTCAGTATCGTAAATGAGACAGCAATCGGCATGTATCAGAACTTAGTAGGAGACAAAGTTGGATTCCTTCTGGAAAGCTACGATAAGAACTATGACCGTTATACGTTTATGGGAGCGGAGCCGGAGGAACTGATTTCTTCCGAGGGACAATCCCTGGTGATCACAAAAGCAGATGGAAGCAGAGAAGTGCGAAACGGAAATCCGCTGGATCTGTTAAAAGAATATTACAGCGAATTTGAGATAAAAAACGATCATGCGGAACTGAATTTCTCCGGTGGACTGGTTGGCCAGCTTGGTTACGATTTCATCCGTTACAGTGAAGTACTTCCAGACAACAATCCGGACGAGATCGGCATTGAAACCATTCAGATGATGCTGATGACAAAGTTCCTGATGATCGATCATGTGGCAGAAACCATGACTGCAGTAATTCTGGAAGCAGATGATGCAGACGGAAAGGCGCGGGCATTAAAAGAAGCCGATGTGATGATTCAGGAAGCCAGAAAAAACAGAGGACAGGCCAGTGAATTTCAGTTCCATCGGGACGGAAAAATCATTCATCAGTCCGATACCTTAGGCGAATACAGCGAAAAGGTAGAAAAAATCAAACACTACATCCGCGAAGGACATATTTTCCAGACGGTCTTATCTCAGAGATGGACACTGGAAACAAAACAGACCGGCTTTGATCTGTACCGGGAGCTGAGAGAATTAAATCCATCCCCATATCTGTATTACTTCAATTTCGGAACTTTTGAAGTCATCGGAAGTTCTCCGGAAATGATCGTAAAACAGCAGGGCAAACGCGTTTACACCTGTCCGATCGCCGGAACAAGACCGAGAGGAAAGAACGAAGAAGAAGACAAACGTCTGACAGAAGAACTTCTGGCAGATGAAAAAGAAAAAGCAGAACATGTCATGCTGGTGGATCTGGCGCGAAACGATATGGGACGGGTCAGTGAGTTTGGAAGCGTAAAAGTAACTGATTTCATGAAAATCCAGTATTACTCCCACGTTATGCACATCGTATCTCTGGTAGAAGGACGGAAAAAAGGAAAATATCATCCATTTGATCTGGTATCTTCTTTCCTTCCGGCAGGAACCTTAAGCGGGGCACCGAAGATCCGTGCCATGGAGATCATCGATGAACTGGAGACAGTACGCAGAGGTCTGTACGGCGGAGCAACCGGATATGTGGACTTCTCCGGAGATATGGATTTCTGTATCACGATCCGAACGATGATCAAAAAAGGCGAAAAAGTTTACCTGCAGGCGGGAGCCGGAATTGTAGCAGATTCCGTTCCGGAAAAAGAATATCAGGAGTGCTGCAACAAAGCGATGGCACTGGCAAAAACACTGGTAGCGGAGGAAGCATTATGATTTTACTGATTGATAATTACGATTCATTTACTTACAACTTATATCAATATATGGGAATCTTCCGGGAGGATATCGAGGTGGTGCGAAACGACAAGATCACCATCGAGGAGATCCGCCAGATGGCACCGGAAAAAATTGTGCTTTCACCGGGACCGAAAAGCCCGAAGGAAGCCGGCATTTGCCTGGATGTGGTAAAAGAGTTTTACGATAAAATCCCGATCCTTGGCATCTGTCTCGGACATCAGACCATTGGCGAAGCACTTGGAGGAACCGTTACTTATGCAAAAGAGCTGTATCATGGAAAACAGTCACTGATTCATCATACTGGAACCGGAATCTTCGATGGAATCGAATCACCGATCCGGGTAGCCAGATATCATTCTCTGGCAGTATCCGCAGAGAATTTGCCGGATTGCCTGGAAGTGCTGGCAACCACTGAGGACGGCGAGATCATGGCGATGCAGCATAAGGAATATCCGGTGATCGGATTACAGTTTCATCCGGAATCAGTGTATACCGAACACGGAAAACGTATGATGGAAAACTTCTTATCCTTGTAAAATAAAAATGCATTAAAGATAAAACAATTTTTGAAAGATAAAATAAAGAAACTTATAAGTGATTTGAATATGCGAATCATACGGGCGAAAGCTAAAAACAAATAACAAGAAGAAACAAAGTAAAAAAGCGAATGACATAAATTGTTCATTGAGAGGAAAAAAGATGATATTAGATAAAATCGTGGAAGACAAAAAAGTTCGTCTGGTGGAACACAAATCCCGAATTTCACCGGCGGAGATGCGGAAACTGGCAGAGGCCTGTGAAGCGCATCCGGCAAGTTTTTACGAAGAACTTTCAAAACCGGGAATTTCCATTATCGGAGAATTCAAAAAAGCTTCTCCAAGCCTTGGAAACATTACAAGCCAGATCGACCTGACAAAGCGGATCGATGAATACAACGCTTCGGTAGACTGCATTTCCTGCCTGACAGAAGAAGATCATTTCCTTGGAAATGTGCATTATCTGAAAGAAATCCGGGAGATTTCACCGCTTCCAATTTTACGGAAAGATTTCATGATCGATGAATATCAGTTTTACGAGGCAAAAGTGATCGGAGCAAATGCAATCCTTCTGATCACCGGAATTTTAGATGATGTTCAGATGCGTGATTTTTACCAGCTGACCACGGAACTGGGATTGGATGCTTTATTTGAAGCTCATACCGAGGAGCAGATGGATCGAGCCCTGAACTGTGGAGCAAAAATTGTCGGTGTCAACAATCGTGACCTCAGAGATTTCACAATTAAACTGGATACCACAAAACGCTTAAGTAAACTGGTTCCAGATGACCGCATTTTTGTGGCAGAGAGCGGAATCGTATCAGATGAAGATGTAAAATTCTTAAAAGAATGCCGCGTGGATGCATTTTTGATCGGACGGGCCTTTATGGAATCTGCGAATCCACAGGAGCTGGCAAAACACTGGAAAGCACTGTAACAGATATAAGAAACAACTGTGAAAACAGATGGAAGATCAACAGTTACAGGAAGTGTGAGTGACATGACAAAAGTAAAAATATGTGGTCTGAGCAGACCGGAGGACATCGAAGCAGTCAATATCTACGGTGCTGATTATGCGGGATTTGTCTTTTTTGAAAAAAGCAAACGAAATATCAGTTATGAAAAAGCAGAGATGTTGTTAAAAGAATTGAAGAAAAATCCGAATATCCAGTCCGTTGCGGTGTGTGTCAGCCCATCAAAGGACGAAGTAAAACGGATGCAGAACCTGGGATTTGATCTGATTCAGATTCATGGAACGATCCCGGCGGACTGCCAGTCAGACGGAGGTCTGGCACTGTGGCAGGCGGTGAATATCGCAGGAAGTACAGAAGTAGATGCAGAGGAACTGTTTATACAGACACCAAACATCCGAGGTTATGTTGTAGACGGAGCGGAATACGGTTCCGGCAAAACTTTCGGATGGGAAGCGGAAGAAAAAACATTTGTATTTCCGGAAAAATTGAAAATACAGAACCGACAGTTTATTTTAGCAGGTGGTCTGAACATAGAAAATGTGCAAAATGGAATCCACATGCTGCACCCGGATGTGGTAGATGTCAGCAGTGGTGTGGAGCGGGATGGAGTCAAAGATGCAGCTTTGATTCGGAAATTTATTTCAGCTGCGAAGCAATGCTAAAAAATTCGATTAGAAAAATACATAGTAACATTTGATAAAAACAGAAAGGTTAGAAAACATGAACAAGAAAAATACATATTATGGAGAATTTGGTGGACAGTATGTGTCCGAGTCATTAATGAATACATTAGAGGAACTGGATGAGGCTTTTGAGGCAGCCATCAAAGATCCGGAGTTTATTGATCAGTACAACTATTATCTGAAACAGTACGTAGGCCGTGAGACACCATTGTATTACGCAGAACGTCTCAGCAAAAAATACGGTACAAAAATTTATCTGAAACGTGAAGATTTAAACCATACCGGCGCACACAAGATCAACAATGTTATTGGTCAGATCCTTCTGGCAAAACGTATGGGTAAAAAGAAAGTCATCGCAGAGACTGGAGCAGGTCAGCACGGCGTGGCAACAGCAACCGGCGCGGCACTGTTTGACATGGAATGCACTGTTTACATGGGAAAAGAAGACATTGAGCGTCAGGCATTAAATGTAATGCGTATGGAAATGCTTGGTGCAAAAGTTGTCAGTGTAGAGTCAGGCAGCAACACCTTAAAAGATGCCACAAACGAGGCCATTCGTACATGGGCAAAAACAGCAGAGGATACCTTCTATGTTATCGGTTCTGCCGTAGGACCTTATCCGTATCCGAAGATGGTCAAAGAGTTCCAGCGTGTCATCAGTAAAGAGGCAAAGGCGCAGCATTACGAAACAGAAGGAAAGCTTCCGGATGTGGTTATGGCCTGCGTAGGCGGCGGTTCCAACTCCATTGGAATGTTTGCAGAATTTATTGATGAAAAAGATGTAGAGCTGATCGGCGTAGAAGCAGCAGGACTTGGTGTAGAGACCGGAAAACATGCAGCAGCAATGGCACTTGGTGAGCCGGGAACCCTGCATGGTATGCGTTCTTACCTGCTTCAGGATGAGGATGGAAACATTCAGCTGGCACATTCTATTTCCGCCGGACTGGATTATCCGGGTGTTGGACCGGAGCATGCATATCTGCGTGACAGTGGCAGAGCACAGTACGTATCCATCACAGATACAGAGGCGATGGATGCGCTGATGGAGCTTTGTGAATTAGAGGGAATCATTCCAGCCATCGAGAGTGCACACGCTATGGCATATGCCTTCAAAAAAGCAAAAGAAATGACACCGGAGCAGTCTATGATCGTGTGTCTGTCCGGACGTGGTGACAAAGATGTTAATACCATTGCAAACTATCTGGCAGGAAAAGGGTATCTGAATTAATCACAGATGCGTGAAAGTTGAAAAATATATATTTACATTAGAATCAGAACCGAAAGAATCAAGGAAAATAAATTGGAGTAGAAGATCATGAACCGTATAGAAAAAAAATTACAGACATTACAGGAAAAAAAGGAAAAAGCATTTATCACATATATTACCGCAGGGCTTCCGGATATGGAGCATTGCGCGAAACTGATCCGTGCACAGGAAGAAGCAGGACTGGATATTCTGGAACTTGGTATTCCATTTTCTGATCCGGCAGCTGATGGCCCGGTCATTCAGGATGCGTCCTATCGTTCCATTTTAAAAGGAACCAACCTGCGCAAGTGTTTTGAACTGGTAGACGGTGTCCGCAAAGACGGATGCGAACTGCCGATCGTATTTATGATGTATTACAATACCGTGCTTCATTACGGACTGGAAGCATTTGCAGAAAAATGCGCAGAGGTCGGCGTAGACGGACTGATCATTCCGGATCTTCCGCTGGAAGAGCAGCAACCGTTAAAAGATGCACTGGCAAAACAGAATGCAACCATCCTGATCCAGCTGGTAGCACCGGTATCTGACAAACGAATCCCGGAGATTTTGAAAGATGCGAGAGGATTTGTATACTGCGTATCTTCCATGGGAGTTACTGGTCAGGGTGCAAACTTTCATAAAGAAGTCATTTCTTATCTGAAATCTGTAAAAGAGCAGGCGCAGATCCCGATCATGATGGGATTTGGTATTCGCACCGCAGCAGATGTGGAGCCGATGAAAGATATTATCGACGGAGCAATCGTTGGTTCCCACTTCATCAATCTGATGGAAGAAAATCAGTATAATTTGGACGTAGCGAAAGAATACATTCAGACTTTTAAAGCAGAGTTGAAATAAAAATTAAAGTAGAAGAAAGTTTTATGCCCATATAAAATTTGCATGTGCGATTCAAGTAAAAATTATGAGCAGTTGGTTGTAAAAAGCAATTTGGTGATATGTCAAGAGGTGATGGAAAAGAGAATTCATTAAAAACAC
>CAVKTR010000112.1:0-8524 GCA_963659325.1 Dysosmobacter segnis | reverse complement strand
AAAATCGTCAAAGCCAGTAAAATCAATGATTTAGGGCTTGACAGAATAGGAAGGAATTTTAGTGATAGATCAGAGTAAAATCAGAAATTTTTGTATTATTGCACATATTGATCATGGTAAATCTACCCTGGCAGACCGAATTATCGAGATGACAGGCTTGTTGACCAGTCGTGAGATGCAGTCTCAGGTTTTGGACAATATGGATCTGGAGCGTGAGCGTGGTATTACCATCAAGGCGCAGACCGTTCGTATTATTTATAAGGCGAAAGACGGGGAGGAGTATATCTTTAACCTGATCGACACCCCAGGCCATGTGGATTTCAACTACGAGGTTTCCCGAAGCCTGGCAGCCTGTGACGGCGCAATCCTTGTCGTGGATGCGGCGCAGGGTATCGAGGCACAGACACTGGCAAACGTATACCTGGCGCTGGATCATGATCTGGATGTTATGCCGGTTATTAACAAGATTGATCTGCCGAGTGCGGATCCGGAGCGTGTTATTGAGGAAATCGAGGATGTCATTGGACTGGAAGCGCATGACGCACCGCGGATTTCTGCAAAAACAGGTTTGAATGTAGATCAGGTGCTGGAACAGATCGTAGAGAAGATTCCGGCTCCGACCGGAGATCCGAAGGCTCCGTTGCAGGCGTTGATTTTTGACTCTCTGTATGATGCGTACAAAGGTGTTATTGTATTCTGTCGTATCAAAGAAGGTACTGTTCGTGTCGGTACGCCGATCAAAATGATGGCGACAGGAGCGACTGCAGACGTTGTGGAAGTTGGTTATTTTGGTGCTGGTCAGTTTATTCCGTGCGACGAATTATCCGCCGGTATGGTAGGCTACATTACGGCAAGCATCAAAAATGTACAGGATACCCGCGTGGGTGATACAATCACAAATCGTTCCAATCCGTGTGCAGAGCCGCATCCAGGTTACAAGAAAGTAAATCCGATGGTTTACTGTGGTCTGTATCCATCCGATGGCGCAAAATATCCGGATTTGCGTGATGCGCTGGAAAAACTGCAGTTAAATGATGCAGCCCTTCAGTTTGAGCCGGAGACCTCTGCGGCACTGGGATTTGGTTTCCGTTGTGGATTCTTAGGATTATTACATTTGGAAATTATTCAGGAGCGTCTGGAGCGTGAATACAACCTGGATCTGGTAACGACAGCACCGGGTGTTATTTACAAGGTACACAAGACGGATGGAACCGTTATGGATCTGACAAACCCGTCCAACATGCCGGATCCGTCTGAAATTGATTATATGGAAGAACCGATGGTAAGTGCGGAGATCATGGTGACCAGTGAGTATATTGGTGCTATCATGGATCTGTGTCAGGAGCGCCGCGGTATCTATATCAGCATGGAATATATGGAGGAGACGCGTGCGCTGATTAAATACGATCTGCCACTGAATGAGATCATTTATGATTTCTTTGATGCGTTGAAATCCCGTTCCAGAGGCTATGCTTCCTTTGATTATGAGATGAAGGGATACACCCGTTCTGATCTGGTGAAACTGGACATCCTCATTAATAAAGAAGAAGTGGATGCGCTTTCCTTTATCGTATTCTCCGGCAGTGCGTATGAGCGTGGACGTAAGATGTGCGAGAAGTTAAAAGAGGAGATCCCGCGTCATCTGTTTGAAATTCCGATTCAGGCAGCGGTCGGTGGAAAAGTGATTGCCCGCGAGACTGTTCGTGCTATGCGCAAAGACGTACTGGCAAAATGTTACGGTGGTGATATTTCCCGAAAGAGAAAACTTCTGGAGAAACAGAAGGAAGGTAAGAAACGTATGCGTCAGGTCGGAAATGTAGAGATTCCGCAGAAAGCGTTTATGAGTGTTTTGAAACTGGATGATAAATAAGAAACAGGTTACGTTATTTATATGATTTAGATATATATTCGTAAATGAATGTGAGGATGATGTAAAGAAGCGTACTTATTTAGAGGAAACATATGAAAGAATTAGAATTATATCTTCATATTCCTTTTTGTGAACGAAAATGTGCATACTGTGATTTTTTATCTGCACCGGCTGATCCGCCGGTGCGGATTTCTTATATAAAGAAGTTACAGGAAGAAATCGCATATTATGGTCCACAATTTGAGGAATATCAGGTGAGCAGTATCTTTTTTGGCGGCGGTACACCGACGATTCTGGAAGGGTATCAGCTTGCTGCCATATTAGAGACGGTAAAGGAGCAGTTTCATTTAGCGGTAGATGCAGAGGTTACAGTGGAATGTAATCCGGGGACGCTGACCGCAGGAAAAGCGGAAAAACTGGTGCAGGAGGGATTTAACCGACTCAGTATGGGATTACAGTCCGCAGATGACAGGGAATTGCAGCTTCTGGGCCGAATTCACAATTTTGCACAGTTTCTGGAAAATTATGATCTGGCACGGAAAGCCGGATTTGAAAATATTAATGTGGATCTGATGTCGGCGCTGCCGGGGCAGACACTGAAAAGCTGGCAGAGTACGTTACAAAAAGTGACCGCTTTGCGCCCGGAACATATTTCCGCATACAGTCTGATCATTGAGGAAGGCACGCCGTTTTACGAGCGTTTTGCGGAAGATGAGCGGATTCGGGAAGAAGGTGGTCATCCGAGGCTGCTTCCGGAGGAAGAGGTGGAACGTCAGATGTATGAACTGACGGAAGCTTTTTTGTATACAAAAGGGTATGAACGGTATGAGATATCCAATTATGCAAAGCCGGGATATGAATGTCGGCATAACTGCGGCTATTGGACCCGAAAAGATTATCTCGGACTGGGGCTTGGTGCATCTTCCCTGGTAGAACACCAGAGGTTTCAGAATACGTCGGATCTGAAGGAATATCTGGAGCAGGAGTATTTCTTGCAATCAGAAAAGCGATATGGAAGAGCATCAGAAAAAAATCTGTTACAGGAAGAAAATGGATTAACACAGACAGGCCATCATATCCATATAGAAGCATTAGATAAAAAATCCGAGATGGAAGAATTCATGTTTCTTGGCCTGCGTCTGATGGCAGGAATTTCCCGGCAGCAGTTTGAAAAAACATTTCAGGTAACATTGAACAGTGTTTATGGGGAAGTACTGCGAAAATTAAAGAGCGAACAGCTGATCGGGGAAGTGGCAGGCTATGTACGCCTAACGGAGCATGGCATAGATGTCAGCAATTATGTGCTGTCAGAATTTTTGCTGTAATTTAAAAAAATTAAAAATAGATGTTGACAAAGAAAAACGATAGTGCTACATTAGGTAATGAAGATATTAGCACTCCAAACAGTTGAGTGCTAATAAGGAAAAAGCATCAATTACAGGAGCATGAAACACATGAGCGAAGGATTGGACGAGAGAAAAACGAAAATTTTACATGCAATCATTCAGACTTATCTGGAAACGGGTGAGCCGGTTGGTTCCAGAACGATCGCGAAAGCGTCTGATCTGAATCTCAGTTCTGCAACGATCCGTAACGAGATGTCAGATCTGGAGGAACTTGGATACATTGTTCAGCCGCATACTTCGGCAGGGCGTATTCCATCAGACAAAGGGTATCGATTTTATGTAGATCATCTGATGGAAGAAAAAGATCATGAAATTTCCGATATGAAGGAATTTGTGATCGAGAAAACGGAGCGTATGGAATTTGTATTAAAACAGATCGCGAAGATGCTGGCAGCAAATACCAATTATGCAACCGTCGTATCCGCACCGCAGACCCATCACGGAAAAGTGAAATTCATTCAGCTTTCCACCGTGGATGAGGAACAGGTTCTGGCAACGATCATGCTGGATGGCAACATCGTAAAGAACAAGATCATCCGTACAGAGGAGACGCCGGATCAGGAAACCATGTTGAAGTTAAATATTTTACTGAACGGAAGCTTAAATGGTCTTGCCCTTGAGGATATCAACCTTGGAACCATTTCCAGATTGAAAGAGCAGGCGGGTATTCACAGTGCCATGGTAAGCGATGTGTTGGATGCAGTTGCTCAGGCCATTCAGGAAGATGAAGACCTTGAGATTTATACCAGCGGAGCAACCAATATCTTCAAATATCCGGAGTTGAGTGATTCCGAGCGGGCCAGCGAGCTGATCAGTGCTTTTGAAGAAAAACAGGAGTTCAAAGATCTGTTCACTGCCGACAAAGAAAACGGAAATCCGGGAACCGGCATTCAGGTGTATATCGGAAACGAAAGCCCGATGCAGGGAATGAAAGATTGCAGCGTGGTAACAGCCACTTACGATCTGGGAAAAGGAATCCGCGGAACCGTCGGAATCGTCGGACCGAAACGTATGGATTACGAAAAAGTAGTTGACAACCTGCGGACCTTAAAGGTTCAGCTGGATGACATATTTAAAAAGACAGATGAGTAGTCATTGAGATATGACGAAAACGGAAAGGTGGGATTTCGATGTCAGAGGGTAAAAACATCAGTCCGGAAGAAATGGAAGAAGAAATTTTAGAAAATGAAGAAATAAATGATGCAGCTGAGGAAGAAACTGTAGAGGAAGCCGAGGAGGCTGCAGCAGAAGAACCGGAAGCCGGAAAAGAAAAAGGATCTTTCTTCAAAAAGAAAGAGAAGAAAGACAAAAAAGATGAGAAAATCGAAGAACTTACAGACAGAGTCAGAAGACAGATGGCTGAGTTCGATAACTTCCGTAAACGGACAGAGAAAGAAAAGACACAGATGTTTGAGACAGGTGTAAAAAGTATCGTAGAGAAAATACTTCCAGTTGTTGATAACTTTGAACGTGGTCTGGCAGCTGTCACTGAGGAAGAAAAAGGATCTCCTTTCGTGGAAGGTATGGAAAAGATCTACAAACAGATGATGACCATGCTGGAAGAAGCAGGAGTAAAACCAATCGAAGCGGTTGGTCAGGAATTTGATCCGAATTTGCACAACGCAGTAATGCATATCGAGGATGAGGAGCTTGGCGAGAACATCATCGCTGAGGAATTCCAGAAAGGTTACACATACCGTGATTCCGTGGTTCGCCACAGCATGGTAAAAGTAGCTAATTGACCGGAAACACTTAATGAATGCAAGTGAAGCGTAGCATGAATTTAGTGTGAGGTCGTTCTGGGAGATTAATGAAGGCAAGTAAGTATTACGCAGCCTGAATTTAGCGAACAGAACTTCATGATAGATAACAACAATATGAATATAGAATCAGGAGGACACAATTATGAGCAAGATTATTGGTATCGACTTAGGAACAACAAATAGCTGTGTAGCAGTTATGGAAGGTGGTAAACCGGTAGTTGTAGCAAATACAGAAGGAGCAAGAACAACACCATCAGTAGTAGCTTTCACAAAAACAGGTGAGAGACTGGTAGGTGAGCCGGCAAAACGTCAGGCTGTTACTAACGCAGAGAAAACAATCTCTTCTATCAAGAGAGAGATGGGTACAGATTACAAGAAAGAGATCGACGGAAAGAAATATTCTCCGCAGGAGATTTCCGCAATGATCCTTCAGAAATTAAAAGCAGATGCTGAGAACTATTTAGGTGAGAAAGTATCTGAGGCTGTTATCACAGTTCCGGCATACTTCAACGATGCTCAGCGTCAGGCAACAAAAGATGCTGGTAAGATCGCAGGTCTTGATGTAAAACGTATCATCAACGAGCCGACAGCAGCAGCTTTGGCATATGGTCTGGACAACGAGAAAGAGCAGAAGATCATGGTTTATGACCTTGGTGGTGGTACATTCGATGTATCTATCATTGAGATCGGTGATGGCGTTATCGAAGTATTATCTACATCCGGTGATAACAGACTTGGTGGTGATGACTTCGACCAGAAGATTACAGATTACATGATCGCAGAGTTCAAGAAACAGGAAGGTGTAGACCTTTCTACAGATAAAATGGCTCTTCAGAGATTAAAAGAAGCAGCTGAGAAAGCGAAAAAAGAGCTTTCTTCCGCAACAACAACAAACATCAACCTTCCGTTCATCACAGCTACAGCTGAGGGACCGAAACATTTCGATATGAACCTTACAAGAGCTAAATTTGATGAGTTAACACGTGATCTGGTTGACAGAACAGCAGTTCCGGTACAGAACGCATTAAAAGATGCTGGTTTAACAGCTTCTGAACTTGGTCAGGTATTGTTAGTAGGTGGTTCTACACGTATCCCGGCTGTACAGGATAAAGTAAAACAGTTAACAGGCAAAGAGCCAAGCAAATCCCTAAACCCGGATGAGTGCGTAGCAATCGGTGCTTCTATCCAGGGTGGTAAACTTGCAGGCGATGCTGGTGCCGGTGAAGTATTACTGCTTGATGTAACTCCACTTTCCTTATCCATCGAGACAATGGGTGGTGTAGCTACAAGACTGATCGAGAGAAATACAACAATCCCGACAAGAAAGAGCCAGATCTTCTCTACAGCAGCAGATAACCAGACAGCTGTAGATATCAATGTAGTACAGGGTGAGCGTCAGTTCGCTAGAGATAATAAATCCCTTGGCCAGTTCCGTCTGGATGGAATCCCGCCAGCACGTCGTGGTGTTCCACAGATCGAGGTTACTTTCGATATCGATGCAAACGGTATTGTAAATGTATCTGCAAAAGACCTTGGAACAGGCAAAGAGCAGCACATCACAATTACAGCAGGATCTAACATGTCTGATGACGAGATCGATAAAGCTGTAAAAGAAGCTGCAGAGTTCGAAGCTCAGGATAAGAAGAGAAAAGAAGCAATCGATACAAGAAACGATGCTGATTCCTTTGTATTCCAGACAGAGAAAGCTCTTGAGGAAGTTGGAACTGGTATTTCAGATGCTGAGAAAGCACCGGTACAGGCAGATCTGGATGCATTAAAAGCACTCCTTGAGGCTCATCCGGAAGCTGACAAGATGACAGATGCAGAGTTAGATGAGATGAAAGCTGCAAAAGAGAAACTGATGACAAGCGCTCAGCAGGTATTTGCTAAAATGTATGAGCAGGCACAGGCAGCACAGGGTGGTGCAGCAGGCGCAGGTCCGGACATGAACGCAGGTGCTGGTCAGCAGACAGCAGGCGGCGCAGATGACGATGTTGTAGACGCTGATTACAAAGAGGTTTAATCAGAAGTGAAACACATGCGGTTCATCGCAGTAAATGCAAATTGATAAATAACGCACCAGAGGGCGGAATGCTTTCTGGTGCATTGTTGGATTAATCTCAGTCGGTGTTTGACTGCTGGGTGAGACAAGAAGATACAAGAATAGACATAAGGGATGGAGTTCAGATATGGCAGAACAGAAAAGGGATTATTATGAGGTGCTCGGCGTAGACCGCAGCGCAGATGATGCCACAATTAAAAAGGCATACCGTCAGTTAGCCAAAAAATATCATCCGGATGCAAACCCGGGAGACAAAGAGGCAGAAGCAAAATTCAAAGAGGCTTCTGAGGCTTATGCGGTATTAAGTGATTCAGAGAAGAGAAGACAGTACGATCAGTTTGGTCATGCTGCATTTGATGGCGGAGCAGGCGGTGCCGGAGCCGGTGGATTTGATTTCTCAGGCATGGATTTCGGCGATATGTTTGGTGATATTTTCGGCGATTTCTTCGGCGGCGGTTCCAGAAGAGGTGGGGCATCCAATGGTCCGATGAAAGGTGCCAACTTAAGAACCAGTGTCCGTATCACTTTTGAGGAAGCAGTGTTTGGCTGTGAGAAAGAGATCGATATGGTGCTGAAAGATGAATGTACGACCTGTGGTGGAACAGGAGCAAAACCGGGTACTTCTCCGGAGACATGTACAAAATGTGGCGGAAAAGGTAAAGTCGTATTTTCCCAGCAGTCTCTGTTTGGCATGGTTCAGAACGTTCAGACCTGTCCGGAATGTAACGGATCCGGTAAGATCATTAAAGATAAATGTACTTCCTGCCGCGGAACTGGTTATACTTCCAGCAGAAAGAAAATCAAAGTTTCCATTCCTGCCGGAATTGATAACGGACAGAGTGTTCGTATTCGTGAGAAAGGTGAGCCGGGTGTCAACGGCGGACCGCGTGGTGATCTGTTGGTAGAGGTTATCGTATCCTCACATCCGATCTTCCAGCGTCAGGATATGAATATCTTTTCTACTGCACCGATTTCTTTTGCTCAGGCAGTATTGGGCGGTGAGACAAGAATCAGCACCGTAGATGGTGATGTAATTTATGAAGTAAAACCAGGTACACAGACGGATACAAGAATCCGCCTGAAAGGCAAAGGTGTTCCGTCTCTGCGTAATAAAAATATTCGTGGTGATCAGTACGTTACCCTTGTGGTGCAGGTACCGACATCCTTAAGCCCGGAGGCAAAAGATGCGCTGAGAGCCTTTGATGAATTAGCTGGTGATACCTTAAATACTGGCGCAAAAGAGGGCGTAAAACAGGAGAAACATCACAAAAAGAGAGGTTTCTTTAATAAAAAAGAAGACTAATTTTTGTAACTATAAATGAGCAAATTTGAAAAATTGCACAAAACTATGCCACTAAGTTTAAAAACGACTCAAAATCATTGCTTCTTTTTGCACATTGAAAGAGAGACTGATATTTTTCCT
>CAVKTR010000111.1:0-8573 GCA_963659325.1 Dysosmobacter segnis | reverse complement strand
ATGAACAATAAAAAAGAGCTGAAATATGGAACTTATAGAGTTTCCGAGACTGCTCGGCATAGAGAAAAGAGGAAAAATAACGGGAATGATACTGATAGGTATTCTTATTGCTGTTGCAATCATTATTGGTTTACTTGGCTTAAGCGTTTACATGCTTCGACCGGAAACAGAAAAAACACGTTCGTTTGCCGCTTTTGACCATACAATGATCGCGCATCGGGGCTTGTTTGATAATCATTCAGAAGCACCGGAAAACAGTCTGGCCGCGTTTCAAAACGCATTGGAGCATGGCTTTGGCATGGAGTTGGATGTGCAGCTGACAAAAGATGGGAAACTGGTTGTTTTTCATGATTTTGATCTGAAGCGGATGTGCGGCGTACATAAGAAATTAACGGAATTGACATATGCAGAATTAGAGCAGTATTCTTTGAAGAACAGTACAGAAAAGATACCGCTTTTTTCTGATGTCCTGGAACTGGTCAATGGAAAAGTACTTCTTGTGGTGGAGATTAAAGTCGGTTTTGACTATAAAGCGACCACAGAGGCGGCTGCCGCAATGCTGTCAGAATACAAGGGCGTTTACTGCATGGAATGTTTTAACCCATTGTCACTGGTGTGGTACCGCAAGCATTTTCCAAAGGTGCTGCGGGGACAGTTATCTATGGACTTCTTCCAGAGTGAGGATAAAATGCCGCAGATCGTGCGTTTTTTCCTGACAAATTTATTGTTGAATTTCTGGGCAAAACCGGATTTTATTTCCTATAATCATAAGGATCGCCAGATCCGGGGCTTTCGTATGTGTCGAAAATTATTTCATGTAAAAACAGCGGCATGGACGATCAAAAGTGAGGCCGAACTGCAGGCGGCCCGCGAAACATTTGATATGTTTATTTTTGACAGTTTTCTGCCAAAAGAAGGGGAAAAGGTGAGATTGAGTTGAGAAAACAAAAACAGAAGATAGATGAGAGTAAGCTGCTTTTTTCCAACCACGATCTGAAGGTATTGCTGATACCGCTGATGGTGGAACAGTTGTTGAATTCCCTGATGGGAACCGTGGACAGTATGATGGTCAGCAACGTGGGAAGTGCAGCTATTTCTGCGGTTTCGCTGGTGGATTCCATCAACGTGCTGGTCATTCAGGTGTTTACGGCGTTGACGGCAGGCGGTGCCATCATCTGTTCCCAGTATCTTGGCAGAAAAGATGTGAAAGCCTGCAATAAGGCGGCCCGTCAGGTGTTGCTGGCGATGCTGGTAATCTCCATTGGACTGATGGCAGTGTGTATCGTATTTCGTCATCCGTTGCTGCGGGTGATATTTGGAAATGTGGAACAGGATGTTATGGATAATTCACAGATTTATTTCCTGATCACGGCGATATCTTTCCCGTTTATTGGTTTGTTTGACGCAAATGCGGCATTTTTCCGGGCAGAGGGAAATTCCAAACTTCCTATGACGATTTCAGCGTTGTGTAATCTGGCAAATATTGCAGGAAATGCGGTACTGATCTTTGGATTTAATATGGGCGTAGCAGGTGCTGCGATTTCCACACTTGTTTCCCGTATTTTAATGTCCATTATTATGATCTGCCGTCAGCGTGTGCCAAAACAGGAGATTGTCATCCGTGATTATTTCAGCATTCGACCGGATATGAAGCTGATTTTGATCATTCTTTCTGTGGGAATTCCGTCCGGTATCGAAAATGGTATGTTTCAGTTTGGTAAACTGGCAATTCAGTCTACGGTATCGACACTAGGAACGACAGCAATCGCGGCTCAGGCCATGACAATTATTCTGGAAAACTTAAACGGTATTGCGGCCATGGGAATTGGAATCGGTCTGATGACGATTGTCGGTCAGTGTATCGGTGCCGGTGAGAAAGAACAGGCGGTGTATTATATTAAGAAACTTGCTGTGATTTCTGAATTTGTGGTAATTGGATGCTGTTTGTTGATCTGGGTACTGACGAAACCGATTACAATGATTGCTGGCATGGAACCTGCCAGTGCCGATATGTGTTTTTACATGATGACTGTGATCACTATCGTAAAACCGATTATCTGGGTTCCGGCATTTATTCCACCGTATGGACTGCGTGCAGCAGGAGATGTCAAATTCTCTATGATTTTGTCTACCTGTTCCATGTGGATCTTCCGTGTGAGTCTGTGTATTTATCTTTGCAGAGTGCAGGGATTTGGACCGATTGCGGTGTGGATTGGAATGTTTACTGACTGGACGGTACGTGGAATTATCTTCACGATTCGATTCCATAGACGGAAATGGCTTGATCACAAAGTCGTGTAATTCTTGTTTAGGGTGGCTTAAAAATTCATTACGTTAGGTTTTAATTGGAACTCCGGAAATTTTGTCTCAGTCGCTAGCAATCGCTCCTTGAGAAAAAATTTCCGGAGTTCTTAATTTACGATGTAAAATTAGTGAATTTTTGCGCCACCCCGCACTTCGTGCCACGCATGCATATAAAATATTAAAATAATAAGGACTATATTGCATGCGCATATTGTAAATAGTTACTATTTTTCATAACGTAAATAAAAATCAGAGAAAATTTCCTCGACGAGCGGTTCAGAGAACGACTGAGTTTTGCGAGTTTTGCGCGAGCGGGAAACGACCAGCTTTTATCGGAGTTGGAAGTGAGCGCGATAAAACCGAAGCAAAACGAGGGCAGTGAACGGTTAGTGAGTGAGGAAATTTTCTCTGATTTTTTCACATATTTAAATTATAACTAATTCCAGAAACAAGAACTAACACTTCTCCGGTTCCGGATAGTCTACGCCAAATGTCTCAACGGTTACTTTCGCCATTTTCTGCTGAGCCATCGGACGATCACTGTAATCACAACGTGTTTCTGCGATTTTATTTACATTCTCCATACCTTCGATAACTTTACCAAAGCCTGCATACTCACCGTCAAGATGTGGTGCAGCTGCATGCATGATGAAGAACTGGCTTCCTGCGGAGTTCGGCATCATAGTACGGGCCATGGAAAGTACGCCCGGTGTATGTTTCAGATTATTTGTGAAACCATTGTGGGAGAACTCTCCGTGGATGCTGTAGCCAGGACCACCGATTCCGGTTCCTTCCGGATCGCCGCCCTGGATCATGAAACCTTTGATGACACGGTGGAAGATCACACCGTCATAAAAGCCTTTTTTTACCAGAGAGATAAAGTTATTTACTGTATTTGGGGCGATTTCCGGATAAAGCTCTGCTTTGATGATATCGCCATTTTCCATTTCGATTGTTACGATTGGATTCTGTGCCATAATTGCCTCCTTATATTTGCCAAAAAATATAGTAAATTGGCATTTCTATTATGCATTGTATCTGAAAAGTCCCTTGTTTTCAAGAAAATTCAAAAAAATAACGCGAAATGGCTATTTTTTTGCGGAATCGTGTGATACTCTAAAGAGTAACAGTCAGGTTACTGTTCAAATGAGCATTGTGGACAGTACGACAGGCGGCATCTGCATTTGGAAAGCGTTGCAATTTATGACAAATTTCATTATAATGTTGGAATAGGTGGGATCGAGATGGAAACAAAAGAAAAACAGACAATTTCAGGAGAAAATAACATATCGCAGACAAAAATGCAGATAGATGAAGCTGCTCTTCAGTCAATCGAACCGGCAGCAGTTCTGGACTCGGCGATCGTTCCAATCAGGGATTTTGTCAGCCCGGAGGAACTGCATAAAGATCTGATCAGAATCATACAGATGTATCATCCGTCAGCAGATATTTCCATGGTGGAAAAAGCATATCAGATTGCTGCGGAAGCGCATAAGACACAGGTGCGTAAGTCCGGAGAACCGTACATCATCCATCCGTTGTACGTAGCCATTATTCTGGCAGAACTTGAGATGGATAAAGAAACGATCGTGGCCGGACTGCTTCATGACGTAGTGGAAGATACCGTTATGACAGATGAGGAGATCAAAGATGAATTTGGACCGGAAGTGGCACTGCTGGTAGATGGCGTGACAAAGCTGGGGCAGATTGCCTATGATGCGGACAAGATCGAAGTACAGGCAGAGAATCTGAGAAAAATGTTCCTTGCCATGGCAAAGGATATCCGCGTCATCATCATTAAACTGGCAGACCGTCTGCACAATATGCGTACCTTAAAATATATGAAGCCGGAGAAGCAGAAGGAAAAAGCTCGTGAGACCATGGATATCTATGCGCCGATCGCACAGCGTCTCGGTATTTCCAAGATCAAGATCGAGTTGGAGGATCTGTCTTTGAAATATCTGGAGCCGGAAGCTTATTATGATCTGGTGGAAAAAATTGCGGTTCGAAAATCAGCAAGGGATGCGTATGTTCACAGACTGATGACGGATGTGGAGGCCTGTCTGAAGGAAGCCGGTATCAAGGCAACGGTTATGGGTCGCGCAAAACATTTTTTCAGTATTTATAAGAAGATGGTGAACCAGAACAAGACACTGGATCAGATTTATGATCTGTTTGCTATCCGTATTATCGTGGATGATGTGAAGGACTGTTATGCAGCACTTGGTGTGATCCATGAGAAATACAAACCGATCCCGGGACGTTTTAAAGATTATATCGCAATGCCGAAGCCGAACATGTATCAGTCTCTCCATACGACGCTGATCGGACCGACAGGTCAGCCGTTTGAGATTCAGATTCGTACGGAAGAGATGCATCGTACATCGGAATATGGTATTGCTGCACATTGGAAATACAAAGAAGCAAATAACGGAAATGGCATCAATGGTGAGGAAGAGAAACTGAGCTGGCTGCGCCAGATTCTGGAGTGGCAGCGTGACATGTCTGATAACAGAGAGTTTATGAGTCTGTTAAAAAGCGATCTGGATCTGTTCTCCGACAGTGTATTCTGTTTTACACCGAGCGGCGATGTCAAGAGCCTGCCGAAGGGTTCCACACCGATTGATTTTGCCTATGCGATCCATTCTGCAGTCGGCAACAAGATGATTGGCGCAAAGGTCAACGGTCGTCTGGTAACGATTGATTATAATATTCGAAACGGTGACAGAATTGAGATCCTGACATCGGCAAATTCCAAAGGACCGAGCCGTGACTGGCTGAACCTGGTAAAGAGTACCCAGGCGAAAAATAAGATCAACCAGTGGTTCCGCAATGAGTTCAAGGAAGAAAATATTGTCAAAGGTAAGGAATTACTGAACAATTATTGTAAAACAAAATCTATTAATTTTGGTGATATCAATAAGCCGGAATATCAGGCAAAAGTGCAGCGAAAATATGGGTTCCGTGACTGGGATTCCGTGCTTGCTGCTGTGGGACACGGTGGACTGACAGAGTCACAGATCGTGAACCGTATGCTGGAAGAGTATCGCAAGGAGCATAAGCAGGAACTGACAGATGCGCAGGTGGTGGAAAATGCTTCCGAGCAGAAAGAGAAACATGCAGAAACTGAGCGGACCACGCACAAGAAGAGTGGTATTATCGTGAAAGGCCTGACAGATGTAGCAGTGCATTTTTCAAAATGCTGCAGTCCGGTTCCAGGCGACGAGATCGTTGGATTTGTCACAAGAGGCCGTGGCGTGTCTATCCACAGAACGGATTGCGTTAATATTATGCAGCTGCCGGATTTTGACAGACAGCGTCTCATCGAGGCAGAATGGCAGCAGGGGGCTGCAGAAGAGGAAAATGGCGGACATGGCCGTTACCTTGCAGAACTCAAAATTTATGGAAACAACCGTACTGGTTTGTTAGTTGATATTTCAAAAGTCTTTACCGAGCGTGGCATTGATATTGATTCTATTAATTCACGAACCAGTAAAAAAGGAATTGCAACGATTGTAGTTTCTTTTTACACAAAAGGAAAAGATGAATTGAGTATGCTGAGTGAAAAACTGCGCCAGATTGAAAGTGTATTTGAGATCGAGCGTACCACAGGCTGATAAGCAGACAGGAGCGTATATGGCAGATTTAAGAATTGAAGAATATAACGTGGGAGATATCGGAACAAACTGTTACTTTATCGTGAACGCAGACACGAAAGAAATGGTGATCATTGATCCGGGCGGAGATGGAGCAGATCTCATCCGCCGCATCAAAGAGCGCGGATTGAAATTACAGGCGGTTTTGCTGACACACGGACATTATGATCATGCGCATCATGCACGTATGCTGGCAGATGCATTTGGTGTTTCTGTGTATGCAAGTGAAAAGGAAAAAGTTACTATGCATGACATTCAGAAAAATGTATCCGCAATGTTTGGCAATCCGGAGACGTATGATGCAGATGTGTATACAAAAGACGGTGATGTGCTGGAATTAGCCGGATTCAAAATTAAAGTGATTTCCACACCGGGACATACCGAGGGCGGATGCTGTTATTATTTTGATGGAAACAAAGTGCTGGCAAGCGGTGACACACTGTTTTGTGGTTCTGTTGGTAGAACGGATTTTGAGGGCGGCAGCATGTCAGATCTGGTGCGTTCCGTAAAAGAAAAACTGTTTGCACTTCCAAATGATACTGCAGTCCTGCCGGGACATGAGGCACGTACCACGATTGGATACGAGAAACAGTATAATATGTACTTAGCATAAGAAATTAAAAGGAATTTTCATGAAACAGGTAGAGGTATTTGTATTTGTGGAAATTCCTTTTGTGACGTAAAAAGATTAGAAAAGGAAATAAATATGATTACAGTACAGTTAAATGAGCCGGATTTTGAATATGACATTCATTCTCTGGTAAAGGCGTTTTATCCACAGCATGATGTGCTTGTAAAAGCCATGCCGAGGGAAGAGTTTCCGGAGAGCGTATTTCATCTTGTGGTAAATTATGACCGGAAAAACCACATGATTGATTTTAAATTTTATGAACAGGAAAAAATGACCCTGGGCGGCAGCGTTCTGGTTGATTTTGCTGATCGGAAAAAGACAAAAAATGAGTTAAAACAGCAGTTGTATTATCTGTTGACTTTGTATGCAGGAAAGACACTTCCATGGGGAACACTGACGGGTATTCGTCCGACCAAGATTCCGATGGAATTACTGGAAGAGGGAAAAAGTGAAGATGAGATCCGTTCTTATATGAAAGAAACATATTTCGCTTCGGATGAAAAAATCGAATTGAGTCTGTCCGTCGCAAAACGTGAGCTGGAATTGCTGAGCCGTATTGATTATGAGAATGGCTACAGTCTGTATGTGGGAATTCCGTTTTGTCCGAGTACATGTCTGTATTGCTCGTTTACCTCATATCCGCTGGCAAAATGGGCAAACCGTATGGATGAGTATCTGGATGCATTGGAGAAAGAAATTGCATTTACAGCAGAGGCTTGCAAACATAAGGTTTTGAATTCTGTATACATTGGTGGAGGTACACCGACGACACTTTCCGCAGAGCAGATGGATCGACTGTTGACGATGATCGGAAGCTATTTTGGAATTGCGGATGAGCAGGGTAGAATGATTTATGCGGATGAGTATATGAATGATACAGATGAAGCACAGAATTCTATGGATGAAGCTGGAGTTGAAAATGATTCAACAGATGTTGAAAGTAAAATGGGTAAAGCGCGGAAGCAGACACAACTTCTGGAGTTTACCGTAGAGGCCGGCAGACCGGACAGCATCACCAGAGAAAAACTGGAAGTGATTCATAAACATAATATTTCCAGAATTTCCATCAATCCACAGACCATGAAAGAAGAAACACTCCGTCTCATCGGTCGTCAGCATACCGTGCAGCAGACCATCGACAGTTTCAAACTGGCACGGGAAGTTGGGTTTGACAATATCAACATGGATCTGATCGTTGGACTTCCGGAGGAGACCATTGAGGATGTACGTGAGACTATGAGACAGTTAGAAGAACTGGATCCGGATAACATTACAGTTCATTCACTGGCCATCAAACGTGCAGCCAGACTTCGGATGCAGAAGGAACAGTATGAGAATCTGCACATCGAGAATACCGCGCAGACCATTGATCTGACCGCAGAATGCTGTCATGAGATGGGCTTGGAACCATATTATCTGTATCGCCAGAAAAATATGGCAGGCAATTTTGAAAATGTCGGATACGCAAAACCGGGAAAAGCCGGAGTGTACAACATTCTGATCATGGAAGAAAAACAGACCATTATGGCTCTTGGCGCAGGTGCTACCACCAAAGTTGTTTTTGAAGATGGCAAGCGTATTGAGCGTGTGGGAAATGTAAAGGATATTACAAATTACCTGGATCGCGTAGATGAGATGGTAGAACGGAAGCGGGAATTGCTGAAAAACTGTGGTCAGCTCTAAATAATAAATTTTATAGATAAAAGAATACACCTGATAAATGATTCGAGCATGTATGTTTTCGGAGCATTTTCAGGTGTTTTCTTTTTGTGGTTAATTGTACCAAGTCGCTAGCGCGACGGCTAGCCCTAAGTACATGCAACCACTACTTTTTAATAAAAAAATAGCAGTTTTTAAATTTATGATGTATTCTATAAATGAGCAAATTTGAAAAATTGCACAAAACTATGCCACTAAGTTTAAAAACGACTCAAAATCATTGCTTCTTTTTGCACATTGAAAGAGAGACTGATATTTTTCCT
>CAVKTR010000110.1:0-8747 GCA_963659325.1 Dysosmobacter segnis | reverse complement strand
CCGCGCGGGCTACTTCTATATCAAGAGTTCTCCAAAGGAGAACTTTCCTATAAAGTAAAAAAAGACTCTGGTTAAAATAACCAGAGCCTTGAAATGCAGCCGGCGGGAATCGAACCCACATTGCAGGAGTCGGAGTCCTGTGTTCTATCCGTTAGACTACGGCTGCGAAATATGTGTTTGTAACGAACAAAATTTATGATACCACAATCTTTGCCAAAAAGCAAAACATTTTTTATGGTTAAAAATTAATAAAAATTAAACGGACGAAAAATGGGGGAATTTTGTCTCAGTCGCTAACAATCGCTCCTTGAGAAAAAATTCCCCCATTTTTCTGTTTACTGATAAAATCTGCATTAAGATTTTCTCCCATGTTTCTGTTCGCTGATAAAATCTACATTAAGATTTTTTCCCACTCTTCTGTTCACTGATAAAATTTACGTTAAGATTTTTCACATTCTTCTGTTTGCTGATACAATGTACTTTAAGGTTTTCACATCATTGAATCTTCGTACAAGATTTATATGGAAAAATCGGATTAATTCTGACTGATTTTGAGGATTTCATCTGCGATTTCATCCGGCGTTTTGCCATCTGTGGCTACCTTAATGTCACACGCATTCGCGTATAACTCCCGGCGTTTTTCCATCAAGTTTGCAATGTGCTCCACGTTCATATTTCCATTCAGAAGTGGGCGATCCGTACTGTCTTTGACACGTTCGTAAACTGTCTCTGGTGTTGCTGTCAATAAAACGATTCTGCCGCTCTCTTTCATCATTTTTGTGTTTTCATCACGTAAAACTGCTCCGCCGCCGCAGGATACGATCGCCGGTGCATAGCCCGCGATTTCGCGAACCGCATCTGTCTCACGGTCTCTGAAATATGTCTCACCGTATTTTTCAAACATATCATTGATGGACATTCCATTTTTTTCCACGATCCAGGCATCCATATCAATCTCTTCCGCCTGTGTCAGCTGCTGCAGTTTATGTGAAATTGTCGTCTTGCCGGTTCCCATAAAACCGATCAGATAAATGTGCTGTTTCATGCCTGTTCCTCCTGTGCCATTCCCTGATGAATGATATCTAAAATGTCACCAAGCTGTCCCGCCTGGATCTGTCCCGGTGCGGAAGTCTCTCCCACAGCCCCGAAGGTAATGCAGGAGCCGAAAATTTCTCCCGCCATACGGCTCACAACGCCAAGTGCCCCCATGGACATAGTCACAACCGGCAGTGTCGGATATTTCTGTTTGATGTCATTGGTCAGTTTTAAAATGCGTACCACGTCATCTGCATTCTGTGGCATCACTGCAAGTTTCGCCACGTCTGCGCCGCCCTGCTGCATCTGCTCCATCAGCATGCGAAGAATCCGGTCGTCCGGTGTTCCGTCAAAATCATGGTGAGACGCAATGACACGCACGCCCATGCGCTGAAACCGCCGGATCTCTTTCTCCGGTTTTGTAGCCTCGAAAAACTCCAGATCAATGAGATCCACACATCCGCTTTTTGCCGCTGTCTCATTCAGTTTCAGGATTTTCCACTCCTCCATGCGCCGGCTGCCGCCCTGCTGTTTGGTACGGAATGTGAATAAAAATACAGTATGTTCCACATATCCGCGTACCGCCTGCAGCACTTCCCGCACGGTATCCACGTTATCTGCCTCGGCAAAACAGTCCACTCTCCATTCAATCATCTGGACTTTCTGTTCTGTCAGTTTTTTAATCTGTTCTATTACTGCTTGTTTTTCGGCTGCGACTACCGGCACACAGATCACCGGTCTGCCGTCTCCGATCCGAATTCCCTTTATTTCAAATGCGTTCTGCATATATACCTCCCATCTGCTTTACGCTCATTGTTGCTATTGTAGCATATTTTTCCCAAATGAGAAACCGAAACCCTGCAAGACATTGACTTTTTTTACAAAAACACCTATCATAAGACCATAAAAAGTTTAAGGCAGGGAATAAATTATGGAAATTACCGGAAGAACAATGTTAACAGGACTGATTGGAACTCCTATCAAACACAGTATTTCACCGCAGATGCATAACGAAGCATTTCGCCAGTTAAATCTTGATTACGTTTATCTGGCTTTTGATCTGGCTGATTCTGACCTTGAAACCGCTGTCCGCGGCCTGCAGGCTCTGGGCGCAAAAGGCTTTAATGTCACCATGCCATACAAAGTTCAAATTGTAAAATATATGGACGAGCTGACCCCGGCTTCCCAGATTGCACAGGCCTGCAATACTGTAATCGCAAAAGACGGCAAACTCATCGGCCACACCACAGACGGTATCGGCTTTATGGAATCCGTTGCAGATGCCGGCCACAATATTATCGGCAAAAAAATGACGGTACTGGGCGCAGGCGGCGCTGCTACCGCGATCTGTACACAGGCTGCACTGGACGGTGTCTCTGACATCGACATTTTCCAGATGAAAGCATTTACCGAAGAATATGAGCGTGCACTTGCTTTTGCAGAGCGTGTCCGTCAGCACACTTCCTGCAATATCAATGTTTATGATTTTGCAGACACCAAACAGATGAGAAAAAGCATTTCCGAGAGTGCCATGTTAACCAATGCGACAAACGTTGGTATGGCACCGCACGAAGATCAGTGTCCGATCCCGGACGCTTCCATGCTGTTCCCGGAACTGATTGTCTGCGACATCATCTACAATCCGATGAAGACAAAACTGTATCAGATGGCAGAGGCTGCAGGCTGTAAGGTATTTAACGGAACTTACATGCTCCTCTTCCAGGGCGCTGCTTCCTTTGAGTGCTGGACCGGAGAGAAAATGCCGATTGAAGTCATCCGCGAGAAATATTTCAAAAATTAATACATTTTGAGGAAATACAAAACCCGACATTTTGTTTAAAGAAATATACAAACAGATTGGAGTAACACAAACAAATGAGTTTTTCATATTTAAGAGAATTACCGACACCGGAAGAGATCAAAAAATCTTATCCGTTAACCGAGGAATGTAAAAAAATCAAACAGGATCGTGATGCTGAGATCAGCCGCGTACTGCGCGGTGAATCCAATAAATTCCTTGTGATCATCGGTCCGTGTTCTGCTGACAAGGAAGAGCCGGTTATGGATTACATCCACCGTCTTGCCAAAGTCAACGAGCAGACAAAAGACAAATTAATTCTGATTCCACGTATCTACACAAACAAACCGAGAACAACCGGTGAGGGATACAAAGGAATCGCCACACAGCCGGACCCGGAGGCAAAACCGGATATGATCGCCGGACTGATCGCCGTTCGTAACCTGCATCTGCGCGCCATCGAGGAAACCGGATTATCCGCTGCAGATGAGATGCTTTACCCGGAAAACTGGGATTACATCAACGATCTGCTCTCCTACGTAGCCATCGGCGCCCGTTCCGTTGAGGATCAGCAGCACCGTCTGACCGTCAGTGGTTTTGATGTGGCAAGCGGTATGAAAAATCCGACCAGTGGTGACTTCTCCGTTATGCTGAATTCTGTATACGCAGCACAGCATCCGCACCACTTCGTACACCGCGGCTGGGAAGTAGATACCACAGGAAACCCGCTGGCTCACGTTATCCTGCGTGGTGCAGTCAACAAACGCGGCGTTGCCATCCCGAACTACCACTACGAAGATCTGATCCGCTTAAATGAAATGTATGAAAAAATGGATCTGGTAAACCCGGCCTGCATCGTAGATGCAAACCATTCCAACTCCAACAAAAAATACCAGGAGCAGATCCGTATCGTCAAAGAGGTTATGCACAACCGCAAAGAATCCGGCATCATCAACAACCTGGTAAAAGGTGTGATGATCGAGAGTTACATCTGCCCGGGCAACCAGAAGATTGGCGAGCACATTTACGGAAAATCTATCACAGATCCTTGTCTCGGATGGGAAGAATCCGAACAGCTGATCTATGCGATCGCAGATTCCGTAAAATAGTACATAATGCCATATCAATCATGTCATTACAAATGATAAACACAAAAAGATATCCCTTTGCATATATCTGCAGATGGATATCTTTTTTATACTCTTCTATTTTTCATTGTATACTTTGATATGGTTTTTCTTGCATAGTTATTTTATTTTGGCTTTTTTCCTTATCCCATCGCCAGAGCTTTCAGAAGCCACGGATTAACGCTGCATTCCAGCCATATCCCAAGCACATAAATCCCTGAATCCAATAAAACAAGCAGCAGAAAGATCACCGTCTCCCTGTGACTCCCCATCCCTACACTCCCTGGAATCTGATTTCTTCTATTCCACTGCATATTCCGCCTTGCATCCCACAAAAGTACCAGCAATACATATGCGGCCAGATACAGCAGTGTCTGCGGAAATCCGGAAAGCAACATATAAAAAATCCCGGAAAAACCATATCTGCACAGACAGGAAGCAAAGACAAAGCCACCGGAAAGTCCAAGCCATCCAACCCAGAGATTTAAAAACAGATTTCCCCATGAAAAATTCCAGATGACCAGAAGTAACACCCACGGAATCATCCGCACCGGTAAAATCTGCCACATGATTTCCTGCCAGTTCTGCCCGGAATTCGCCAGATTTTGTATCTGTGTCTCAAACACAAATCCCATCCATAAATTTTCATCCCGCAGCCACAGATTGGCCACAAATACACCCAAAAAGAAACAGCCAAGAAAAATAACCATGCAAATATGCAGCATAGCTATTTTTCCCGGCTGTTTTACGGTTTTCGTTATCATCTGCCCATAACCCTGCTGATTCGCTTTGTTCTAGCGTATGCAGTATTTTCCGTAATATGCCATGATCGCGGCAGCAGTTTTGGAATCCTGGATTTTCTGTGTCAGTACCATATCCTTCAATTCTTCGATGGTATAACGCTCCACTTCCACAAACTCATCTTCATCCAGATGCTGCTGTGTCTTTGTCAAATCTGTGGCCAGATACACATCTATCGTCTCATTGCAAAAGGCCACTGTAGTAGACACAGTGATCAAAAGCTCCAGATTTGCAGCTTTATATCCGGTTTCTTCTTCCAGTTCACGGACGGCGCAGACAGAAGTCGGTTCCTCCACACTGTCTCTGGAACCAGCCGGAATCTCCAATGTCTCACGGTTTAATGCATTTCGATACTGACGCACCATGAGGATTTTGCCATCCTCCGTCACCGGAAGTACCGCTGCGGCCCCTTTGCGGTGTGCAATGTAATCCCAGTGCGCGATTTTTCCTGTCGGAGACTGCATGACATCGTCATACACATCCACAATAGCACCTTTATATTTTAACACACGATCAATTCGCTTCATTTCTTCCATCCTGCACTCCTCCTGCTCTCATTCCATATCTGATTTATTTATCCTTCGGATCCTGCTCCTGCAGATGTCCTGGTTTCTATCGGTTATCTACTTTTTCCGGATACAGGTCATGATTTGCCATACGGTTCCATGCCACATCTTCCCACTTTGTACCCGGTTTTCCATAGTTGCAGTACGGATCGATGGAAATACCGCCTCTCGGAGTGAATTTTCCCCACACCTCAATGTATTTCGGATCCATAAGTTTGATCAGATCTTTCATGATCACATTCACGCAATCCTCATGGAAATCGCCGTGATTGCGGAAGCTGAACAGATACAGCTTCAGGGATTTACTCTCCACCATACGCTCTCTCGGAACGTAGGAAATTGTAATGGTTGCGAAATCCGGCTGACCTGTAATCGGACACAGACTGGTAAATTCCGGGCAGTTAAATTTTACAAAATAATCATTTCCCGGATGTTTATTTATAAATGTTTCCAGTACTTCCGGCGCATAATCATACGGATAACGTACATTCTGGTTTCCAAGCAGGGATACGCCTGCTGTTTCTTCTTTACTTCTTCCTGTCATCTCATTACCTCACTGAGTTATTCGCATTTCAACGATGTATTTCTCACATCTGAATTTAAGAATGCCAACAATATTCTGGCTGTTATAATATCCGTCAATTAATCCAACGCCGGATCTTTCACCCCGTTTTTTGCAAATGCAGCTGCACGGTCAATACATGTTCCGCATTTTCCACATGGTTTGTCGCCGCCCTCATAACAGCTCCAGGTCAGTTCATACGGAACCTTTAATTCCAGACCTTTTTTTACTACATCTGCCTTTGTCCAGTTGACAAACGGAGCTTCGATGGTTACCTGATTTCCGCTTCCAAGGTAAATGGCCTCTTTCATGGCCTGATTGAATGCATCGGAGCAATCCGGATATGCACTTCCTGCTGCGTCATCGCTGTGCGCGCCATAGTAGATCACGCTGCAGTCTTTGGATAATGCGATACTTGCCGCAGAGGATAAAAACAATCCGTTTCGGAACGGCACATAAGTAGAAACCGGTTTTCCGTCTGTCTTGGTCAGCTGCTCCGCATATGCTTCCTCCGGAATTTCTTCCGTGGAATGGCTCAGCAGAGAACAGTTGCTGTACTGAAAGATTGCCCCCAGATCCAGATATAAATGCTCTACGCCATAATACTCTGCGATTTTTCTGGAAGCCTCAATTTCCTTCTCATGCTTCTGTCCGTAAGATACAGACAGTGCGATCACATTTTCTTTTCCGTATTTATCAATTGCAAGTCCAAGGCAGGTTGTAGAATCCACGCCGCCGCTGAACAATACCAGTGCTTTTTCTGCCATTTTTCGTTCTCCTTCTATTACTACTGTCGATTTAAGCGCATCTGCAGAAGCATATCTGTCTGAAAGCGTCCGCGCAGTGTTGTCGTATAAGTTTTTGCATCTGTCTTTTTAATTCCGCGGGCTGTCATACAGCTGTGGCATCCCTCGATCAGAACAGCCACATCCTCAGAACCGGTGATCTCCTGCATGATCTCAGCGATATCAGTTCCGATGCGCTCCTGCAGCTGCAGACGTTTGGAAACCATGTCCGCAATACGGGCAATCTTGCTCAGACCAATGACTTTTCCGTTTGGCACATAAGCTACTGTCACTTTCATATCGTACATCAGTGCCATATGATGCTCACAATAACTGAAGATATCAATGTCTTTTACAATGACAAAATCACTGTTTTCCGAAGAGAATGTCAAATCTTCTTCAAAAGTTTTGTCAAACATCTGTGCAATCTCATGATTGGTATAATTCATACCCTCAAATACTTCTTCATACATCCGTGCCACGCGATCCGGTGTATCCTTTAACCCTTCTCTGTCCGGGTCATCTCCCAGGGCGATCAGAAGTCCACGCACATGCTCACGCACTGCATCTTTATCTATAGCCATCTTTCATCCTCTCTTTCTTATACGCCACGCATTTCGCTGTCCCAGATGATTTTGTGCATCTGTAGCTGCATATTGACATCATTCATGCGGTTATCTTTCATAAAGTTTACAATATCTTCCAGTACGATCTGTCCGTAAACCGGGCTTAAGTACACATGACATTTCTCGGTCAGATCATAAGTGCGGATCACATCCCGGGCACGGCATAAATCCGTGTAATCTTTTACTACAAATTTAACGGTATCCTGCTGGCGCAAAACCGCAAAATTCTCTTCCAGCATATGTGCTTCCATTCCGCTTCCCGGAAGTTTATAGTCCATTGTAAATGACGGTCCGTTCGGGATCTCGGCAAACGGTTTCAGATCCACACTGCCATTGGTCTCAATCTCCACGCGCAGCCCTTCTTCTTTTGCCAGTGCTTCCAGCAATTCCTGAATGTTTTCCTGGAGCAGCGGCTCGCCGCCGGTGATCGTCACATTTTTGATCTCCATGCTGCGCAGCAGTTCTACAATCTCCTCTGTGGAAGTCCAGTGAAATCTCGCGTCTTCCTCATTTGCCCATTTTGTATCGCAGTATGTACAGTTCAGATTGCAGCCCTGCATACGCACGAATACAGCCAGCTGTCCTGCACGGGTTCCTTCCCCATTGATACTGCTGAATATCTCAACTACTTTAAAATTTGCCATATTTATTTTCGTCTCCAATTTATACGATTCTCAGATTTCTCTATCTGTTGTCTTTTCCTCTTAAATTTAATAATTTGTTATTCCGTTCAAATACTGCTCTTCTTTAGTTTTCGGAGTATACCGCACAGTTATTCGGTGTCTCATACACCGCCATTTCTATCACATGATAGCCCTGTGCTGTCATTTTATCATAAAAAAATTTCGCAAAATTCTCCGCGGTCGGTCGAAACGGTACTTCGATCAGTCGGAAGTTTTCTTCCTGTAATGCCTGAATTGTCAGCGGTTTTAATGTACCGCTCTCGTAGATCAGGGCATGATCATAAAAATCTGCCAGTTCCTTTAAATCTCTGCGAATATCTCCAAAATCAGTGATCATTCCGCGCAGCTGACCATCTTCATGCAGCTGCTCGGCGCCGGCTTCCATCACGATCCGCCAGCGGTGTCCGTGCAGATTGCTGCACTTTCCATCGTATCCGGCCAGAAAATGTGCCGAATCAAAACTTTCTTCTGTTCTAATCTTATACATATTCCTATCCCCTTCTCGTCTGTACCGAACATCATCCACGGGAATACTTCTTCCCGCACAAATTTCTTCATCTGCTCATTTCCATAAAAAAAGAGCCATGGCATTCTCACACCACGGCTCGTATAAACACAGATAAAAATTCATCTGATCTAGCCCTGGTTTTATTTTACGACAGGATGGTACAAACGAACTGTCTATTCTGTTTTCTCAACACAGCAAAGTATTGTACCAAGTCGCTAGCGCGACGGCTAGCCCTAAGTACGTGCAACCACTACTT
>CAVKTR010000109.1:0-8826 GCA_963659325.1 Dysosmobacter segnis | reverse complement strand
AAACTGGAAGTGTTAAATATACCAATGTGGGTTTAAGATAGACACCAAGTTAATCATCGGTGAAAACATTATAGTCAAACAAAGCAAAATTTATCAGAAAAACATGAAGAACGAAGAGGTGTTTCTTATGGATAACCACTATAACCATTTTAAGAAAATCGACGCCCATTCTCATATTGGGAAATTCGGCAGTCCCTTTAATATTGACTTTGATCTGCAGCGCCTGAGTGAACAGATGGAGGAATACAATATCGAAAAAACGATTTTGTGTCCGGCCGGATGTCATTTAAATGAAGAACTGAAAGCGGCCTATCAGGCAGCTCCGGACAAGATCATCCCGCTTTGCTGGGTAAATGCCAATGAAGGTCAGGAAGCCTATGATATGCTGGAGCATTATCTGCGGGATGAAAATTTTGCAGGTGTGAAAATGCAGCCGTTATTTGATGCATTTACCGCAGATTCTCCGATGGTTGATCCGATCATGGAGATCGCAGAGGCGTACAAGAAACCGGTATTTATTCACTGCGGGCATCCGCCTTATTCCCTGCCGTGGCAGATCGGACTGCTGGCCGAGCGTCATCCGCATGTGCCGACTGTCATGATCCATATGGGACATGGGCATGGTGTTTATATCGAAGGAAGCCTGAATATGGCATACAAATATGACAATCTGTTTCTGGAAGTATCCGGAATGCCGATGGGCTGTCAGATCAAAAATGCCTATGAGACCGTGGGAAGCGAGCGGGTCATGTTCGGTATCGATTCCCCGTTCCATCATCCGAGTGTGGAGATCCAGCGTGTTTATTCCTGTGGATTGAATGATGCACAGCTGGAAGATGTATTTTATAACAATGCGAAGAAATTTATGGAGTTAAAAACAATCTGATTTCGGTCATTGGATTGATTTCGGAGTTTAATAATGTAACTTTTCAGGATTTCAAATTTCTTCGGGAAAGAAAAAGTTACAGAAAATCAGAGAGTTTGAGAGGAGTAAAGAAAATGGATGCACAGACAAATGTAACAAATGCCGGACAGAAAATCCGGACCGTTGATATCACAGTGACAGCAGCGATGGCTGCCCTGGTATTTTTAGGAACTTATATTTTTAAAGTCCCGACCATCAGTGGTTATGTACACCTGGGAGACTGCATGATCCTGCTGACTGTCGCATTATTTGGTATGAAAAAAGGTGCCATCGCCGGTGCCATCGGCGGCGGATTATCTGACTTCATCGGCGCATATTTTTACTGGGTTGTACCGACACTTCTGATCAAATGCATGTGGGCACTTGTGATGGGGCTGATCATGCATAAGGTTCTGAAGGACAGAAAAGGTTCTTTCCTGATCGGTGCAGTCAGCGGTGGCGTGCTTCATGTCATAGCTTATACACTGGTGAGAGCTGCCCTGTATGGTGGAAAGACAGCCATTATCGAGATCCCGGGCCTGGTTTTCCAGACAGGCGCAGGCATCGTGATCGGATTCGTAATCTATATGCTTATGAAAAAATCAGGTATGGCCGGACGTCTGGCCAGTATGGTAGATTAGTACAGCATAAATTAGGTATCTGCTACATTGACGCAGGATGATTTTCTTATATGAAAGATAGACCAATGTCCTTTCGCTGCATAGTGAGAGGGCATTTCCGATTTAACGGGAAAGTATGTCCTGTGAAATCAAAACACTTCGCGGGAATCGCACCTCGGCAGACGGAAATTTCGGGAAACTCCCTATTGCGCAGGCCAAGTTAAATATGTATAATTACTAAAAGGTGATCAGGGAAGGGTGAATATTATGAAAAACGTAATTCAGATTGATTTACAGCCCGTACAGACAAAAAGGGCTAGTGAAGAAATATATAACCAGATTCGACAGTTGATTTTAGATGGTGAGATCCATCCGGGAGAGCGTCTTCCGTCTGAACGAAAAATGATGGAGATGATGCATCGCAGCCGTCCTACTATTCGTGAAGCAATGCGTATGCTGGAACGGGAAGGATATATCAAGATCTATTCCGGCAGCAGCGGAGCGGTTGTGCAGGAAATCAACGTGGACAACGCGGTACAGTCTCTGGAGACGATCATTCAGATGAAGCATCTGAGCATTGAAAATATTCTGGAGTACAGACGTCAGACCGAAAATGAAGCCGCACGTCTGGCGGCAAGCCGTCGGACAGAGGAAGATCTGGAAAAGATGAAAGAAATCATCCAGAAAGCGGAGACTGCAATTGGAAATCCGGAAGAATTCATGGCGTGTGATATGGAGTTTCATGTGGCTGTGGCAGAAGCATCGCAGAACAGTATGTATTCCATTATGCTGCAGGTTTGCAGAAACGTGCTCGGAGAGTCATTGACAGAGATTCTGAATAAAGGAAAGAAAAGCACGCAGAAAGTTCGTTATGAACTGATCCTGGATGTGCACAAGAGAATTTATATCGCAGTGAAAAACCAGAAGGAAGAAGAAGCTGCAAAATGGATGACCACGCATCTGATCAATGCGGAGAGTGATATTCTGGCGAAATAATAAGTATACTTTAGGGATAATCAAAGTTTTAAGCTTTTGATTATCCCTTTTTGGTGCAAAATTGTACCAACATAGACTGAAATTGTAAAGAAGTGCTCCCATACTCGAAAAGGGAAGACCACAAAAATGACAATCATTTTACTGCTTCTGTGATTCTTTATACAGTTCATATGACAAAATATAATAATGGCGTTCCCGATAGGATTCCCAGTTCATGGAAATCAGGGAACGTATTTTTTTTATGCGTTGATTTAAAGAGTTTCGATGCATATTTAAGGCAATTGCTGTGGCAGAGCTATTGCGTTCATTGATAAAAAATTCGTACAAAATATCTGTAAAATTTGTGTGATGTTTTTTGTCATAATCCAACAGTATCTTTAAGTCTGTGTGCAGGAATGTTTCGGTTGATTCTTTCTGCGTAAAAATATTTGCAATATGTTCCAGATAGTAATCGGCGTAACAGAACAAGGAAGATTCCGGATGCTGCCGGGTTCCAAGCTCAATGGCCCGCAGAGCCTGTTTGTAGTAGTCTGAGGCATCAATAATATCGCGAAACTGATTGCTGAGTCCTGCAAACAGACCGTACTTTTTGCAGAGATTCTGTATGGTTGCAATGCTGGCTGAGGACAGTCGGTCTGTTCCGCGCAAATCCAGAAAAATAATAATGGCACCGTTGTACATTAAGGTTTTGGCTCCCGGAAAATTATTTTCAAAGGTATTGCGAATCAGGTTGGTATTGACAATATGGGAACTTCTGGCTGTTTCTATGGCGATACAGTAGATATTGCCGTTAAATTCACAATTTGTGTAAGCTAACCGTTCCGCATAATTGGCATCACGGATGATCTTTCCGTCAAGAAGATCCCGCAGGAAGGATTCATAGTTGTATCCATGATTATTTCGGTAAAACTCTGTCTGACTCAGATGCATATAAATGGCAGATTTAAAGAGCGACAGGAGTTTGCGGTCAATTGGACGAAACGGGCGGTGTTTATCAATGAGCACAATATGTCCCATATCCCGCTTGGTATCAATGGCACAGGCCAGCAGGGAATAGGGAAGTTTTGGGTTCTGAAAATACACCGGCTCTTCGCTGTGCATAATTTTTTCATGAATATGATCATGATTTGCAAGTTCGTATTCCTGATCGGAAAATCCTTGGTGCATCAGAATCGATTTTGTAAATGGATCCAGATCATCGGATTCCCAGTTGGAAGCAATCAGATGAAAGCCGGCATCAAATACGCCAATCGGATTTGCAAAAATATAGTAGGCCAGATCAGTGATTCGCTGAATGCCCTCCTGATGATACAGGATATTTAAAAATTCCTCGGACAAAAAACCGAGTTGGATATTGGAATAAAAGAAATCTTCTAATGCAAGCAGATCTGTTTCAGGTTCTGCACTTTGTATCAAAAGCAGATTCAGATCATCTGCTGTCTGATTGGCAAGCTGCTCCATAGCATCCAGATTTGTACCGTCAAAAAAGCAGATAATATGCATGTCTGGAATTGTGGATATGGAAGTCAGAGCTGCTTTATCCGTACAGGTATAAAGCAGATAATCACGATATTTATCTGGTGAGTCCGGTAAAGGCGCAAGACCGGCAATGCATGGAGTCGCATTGTGTTCTTTCAGACAGGAAACATGGTCCGAAAAAAACTGTTGTATATTTTTTAAATTAATCAGCATGTAAAATTCCCCCAAAAACAAATTGATACTATTAATAATCATGTGAAAAAAGAAGATTGTCAATAGGAAAAACAGCGTTATATATGAAAGGAAGCATAGAGCATTTTTGGAAGGTGGACGGGCAGATGACATAAAAGGAAAAACAAGACACTGATGTCAGAAGTGCACAAAAAAATAAGAAAAATGGTCACGAATGCCTCAATGTGAAAAATAGCTTTTTGATAAAATTTATCTTATCAGAAAGGCAGATTCCTGAGAAAACCGGCTATGAAATTTTGTGTAAAAGGGGAATCTGCGGGAAATGTGAAGGTTTGAAGGAGGTAAATTTTTATGGTTGTGGAGAACAAGGGACAACAGCAGAGCGTACGATTTGTCGTAGATACAGACAGATGTTGCGGATGTAAAAAATGCATTCGCCGCTGTATGGAAAATGTATGGCAGTGGGATAACGAGCATCATCATGCATATCCAAAATATCCGGATGAATGTGTACTGTGTTATCAGTGTGAGATGGAATGTCTGAATAACTGTATCGATATTCAGCCGATTGCAACATTACAGGTGGATCCCCTGTATTATAGTGCAGGGCGAATCGAGGAAGCTATGGGGCAGAAGGGGGAATAACGATGAAGACATATAAGGATTATGGAAAACTGTATGTGGCAGATGTGCTTGTAATTGGTGGTGGAATGAGCGGACTGATCACAGCACTTCGTGCAAAAGAGAAAAATCCGAATCTGGATATTCTGGTTGTAGATAAAGGTACTATTGGCTGGTCCGGTCAGGCGACAAAAGCTGGAAATGGCATTCGTGCCACTGCAAAAAATGAAATGGCTATTCCACTTGCTATGGGATATCTGGTAAATGCACACACTGAATTTATGAATGATCAGGAATTCCTGGCAGAATATCTCAAAGTACATGAGGATAATATTGAGTACATCAATGAACTTGGTGTAAAGACTTCCTATAATGAAGATGGAAGTGTGAATTATTTTGGGGAGATTTTTCCACATGCATTAACGGCGGCATCCATTGAGATTAACGTCTGTCGTTCTTTGCGTGCAACAGCGTTAAAGAGAGGAATTCGCCTGTTGAGCAGAACGAATGTATTTGAATTGCTGACAAATGATGCCGGAAAAGTAATTGGTGCCATTGGATTTGAAATGGATCATGCAGAGTGCGTGATCTTCCAGGCAAAAGCCATTGCAATGGCGACACAGGGCTGTCATTTCAAGAAAATCGGACTGGAATTTATGGGATATGGAACCGGTGTCGGAGCAGCATACCGCGCCGGAGCTGTTATGAGAAATGTGGAATTTTCCACACAGACAGATATTGTATTTAAGAAAAATAATACACCAATCTATGGTGGATTTAATCTGATCCACAACAGCAAAGGGGAGAATATTAAAGATAAATACTGTGGACCGAAGCCATTGATGGAAGTGTCCACAGAACTGGTGCTTGGCATGCTGGAAGAAGTGAAACAGGGCAACGGCCCGATCTGGTGCGATCTCGAGCATCCGGATGAGGTACGAAAGCTGGTTGGAGGTCAGGATTTCGGCCCAGATCGAATGAATCTGGATAAACTTGCCTGGGAGAAACATGTATTTGAAAAAACGGCACGTTCCTTTGGCGATGTAGGATTAAAACCGGAGACAACCATCAAGATGGTTCTTCAGGTAGAGCCGATCAAAGTAGACACGGATTATAAGACAGATGTAGAAGGATTGTGGGCTCCGGGTAAAATTTCCACACAGGGATGTGCATACTTTGGATGGACCAGAGGAGATGGTGTTGGAAATGCGTCAACCACAGCGATGATGGCAGGTGACAGCATTGCAGAGTATGTGCGTACCGCGCAGCAGTTTGACCTGAATGAAGATCAGGTGAAAGCATACAAAGAGAAGATATATGCACCGTATCATCGCGACAGTGAGCATCATCCGAAGGAAATTTTTGACCGTATTGAGCGCTATATTTTCCAGGTAGATAAGTTACTGGCAAAGAGTGAAAAATCTATTCATGAAGTATTACAGGATATTGAAGAAATGAAGGAGATTGTTCCGCAATTGACGGCAGAAGATCCACACGGTCTGGCAAAATGCCTGGAGGCAGCTGACAGTTTATTATGTCTGGAAATGGTATTCCGTGCAGCCGATATGCGAAAAGAAACAAGAGGTCAGATGTACCCGCATTACAGAGCCGATTATCCGCAGCATGATGATAAAAACTGGTTGAAATGGATCAATATCAGACAGGGAAAAGATGCGGAAATGGAATTATTTACGGAGGATATTCCGATGTGGAGATATCCAATCCGCCCAGAAGGATATGAGATCCCGGAAGGTCATAAAGAAGAGTTCTATGTTCCGGAGAATCCATTGGCAGCAAAGATGATGGAATGCAAAAAAATGATGGAAAGCATGCATATGTAAGGGGGAAGAACCGTGGCTAAAGTAAACGTCAGATTTGATTTATATGAATATGAAGTATCGAAAGGAAAAACAATTCTGGAGGCTTCGCTGGAGACACATACACATCCGCAGGAATACAAACGTGTCATGATTCCGGTTTTATATTACCTGAAAGGAATCAACGATACGGATGAAAGCGGTGTCTGTGTGGTAGAGGCAGATGGGGAACTGGTAAATGCATCTACTACAAGAATCCGCGAGGGCATGAACATCCAGACTCGTTCAGAAAAAGTAATTGCAGCAAGGAGAGAAGCATTGGCAAAAATTCTTGCAAAACATAATAAATCCTGTATTTATTGTGACAGATCTTCCAGCTGTGAATTTCAGGATCTGTTGCATGAATATGGATTTACCAATGAGCCAGATCTGCCAAAGGAGCAAATTGAGCCATTGGATCTGTCTTCAAAAGTGCTGGTTCGTGATAACAATAAATGTATCCGCTGCAAACGGTGCATTGCGGTATGCGGCAAAGTGCAGGCGGTATCTGCGATTGCAGCTACAGGAAATGGTCTGGATACCGTTATCGCACCATCATCTCCGCAGGGACTGGCGGCAGCAAGTTGTGTAAACTGCGGACAGTGTGTCGCTGTCTGCCCGGTTGGTGCGCTGACAGAACGCACGCAGATGGATGAAGTGAAGGCAGCCATTGCGGATCCGGAGAAATATGTGGTCGTTCAGGTGGCACCTGCAGTCCGCGCAGCACTGGGAGAAGATTTTGAATTTCCAATCGGAGTAGATGTCGAGGGAAGAATTGCCGGTGCATTAAAGGAACTTGGTTTCAACAAAGTATTTGACACAAAAGTTGGTGCAGATCTGACCATTATGGAAGAAGCACATGAACTGGAAGAACGTATCAAAAATGAAGATGTATTACCAATGATCACATCTTGTTGTCCTGGATGGATCAAATATGCGGAGCATTTTTATCCGGATATGCTGGATCATATTTCCAGTTGCAAATCACCGCATCTGATGTTTGGTGCTATTGTGAAAAGCTATTACGCAGAAAAAATGGGACTTGAGAAAGATAAAATCGTTACAGTCAGTGTAATGCCTTGTACAGCGAAAAAATTTGAGATTACGAGAGAACAGGAAAGTGGTACAGACGTAGATTATGTTATTACCACAAATGAACTTTCCCGCATGATCAAAGATGCAGAGATTCAGTTTGAGTCTATGCCCGTAAATGAGACATTTGATGAACCACTGGGCGAGGGAAGCGGGGCAGCAGTGATCTTTGGCGCAAGTGGAGGTGTTATGGAAGCAGCACTGCGCACGGCAGTTGAAGATCTGACCGGGGAACCATTACAGAAACTGGAGTTTTCTGAGGTTCGTGGAATGAATGGCATCAAAGAAGCTTCTTATGAGCTGAATGGTCAGACTTTAAAAGTTGCTGTTGTGTCCGGTCTGGCAAATGCCAATGCATTTTTGACGAGAATCAAAGCAGGGGAAGCCGACTATCAGTTTATTGAAGTGATGGCATGTCCTGGTGGCTGTGTCAACGGTGGCGGGCAGCCTCATCAGCCGGCATTGCTGCATGCAGATATGGATATTCCGGCGGTTCGTGCAGCAGCATTGTACCGAAATGATGAAGCCAGTGCGGTACGTAAATCCCATGAGAATGAGGCTGTAAAAGAATTATACCGAGCATATCTGGGAGAGCCGGGAAGTGAAGTGGCACATAAATTGTTACATACCACTTATATGGCTCGCTAGGTATATGGAATGTGAAATACAAATTTTTAAAAATAATTGTGATGGAGAACATCCTTTTCGCATTTTACTGCCGGTAATTCCGAAAAAGTAAATTGAATTTTCAGAAAAGCAAGGCATATTATGAAAAAATATGTCTTGCTTTTTTGTTTGAACGCAACGTGTAACTATGGTACTATAAATAATAAATATGTTGCAGAAAAACAAGCTCAGATCAATGGAGAGATATGTATGGGAAGAACCATAGGAATTGGCATTCAGAGTTTTGATAAACTGATCAAAAATGATTATTTTTATATTGATAAAACCTCTTTTATTAAAGAATGGTGGGAAAGCGGTGACGATGTAACGTTGATCACGCGTCCGCGCCGTTTTGGAAAAACCTTGAATATGAGTATGCTGGAGCAGTTTTTTTCCATCA
>CAVKTR010000108.1:0-9069 GCA_963659325.1 Dysosmobacter segnis | reverse complement strand
GAGTGATGAAAGTAAAATTGTGGATAATTTTTTTAAAGTATACATAATGTTTCCTCCTAGAGTAAATGGAAATTGGGTATGATTATTGAAAGTACTAACAAAATGATAACTGTACAGCTCATGATGCCACGCTGAAGGTTTTTTACTTTTCGATAGCGATTATATTCTTGTTCGACAATTTGTTTATGTTTTTCCAATGCATATTTATGTTTTTTGAAGCTATGCATAATGAACAAATAGTTAATGGTTAATAAAAAAAAACAGATTATGTCATCACAGAGATAAAAACGTTGATAAGAAGAAAATGTTCCATCAAAGTGCAGATAATCGAAAAGTCTAAAACATATACTAATTCCGGGCCACATTATTATTCCAAGTAAAAAAAGAAAGAAAATATGCTGTTTTATTCTTTTTAAATCTAGAATTTCTATAGCGGTATCTGAATGTAGATCAGGTGCATTTATATTCTCTGTAGCGTAAATATCAGTGTTTCTGGCACTACATACCAGATGCCATTCCATATCTTCAATCATATGAACCATATCATTGTCATTTGATGTTTTTGGAAGAGCAGATATACTTTGGTAACGCATCTGTCTTGGCGTGTCCTTTTTCATGATTGCAAAGTGGCCAATAAATCCACTGCCGCTTAAAAAATTCCCTTTGGCGGCTTGTTTTTCCAACCAACGTTGTAGATATTCTGTATCGTACCAAGAAAATGGGCAGTATCGCCAAAATTTTTTTTTGATTTCTTCACTCATCAGTTTTCTACCCCCTTCTATAAAACACAGTTAAAGTTATGCAATTTACACAATGTTTGTCAGACTTTGAGCATCTGTCAAACACTGCGTCAGGCGTAATACTTCTGCCTGATAAATCTGTGCCCCCTTCTCGGTTAGTGCGTAGGTTCGTTTGCGACCTTCCACTGCCGTTTCATGAATCAGTTTTTCCTGTTCAAATTTTCCAAGAATCGTATACAGTGTTGCTGGTCCGAGGCGAACCCGGTCTTTGGTTAGTTCCCGGATGAAATCCGTAATTTCCACACCACATTTTTCCCCCTGTGAAAAAGCCATCAGGACGTAAAACATGGATTCTGTTAAAGTTTCAAGAGCTTTTTTTGCCATTTTTTGTCTCCATCGTGATGTCAGTCAACTGCTGAAAAACGCAGCAGATTTTTAGGTGCTATAGCAATATCAATAAACGATATCATTTATTGATATCAATATATGATATTACAGGGGAAATGTCAATAGGATTTATAAAAATAGTGTTACAAAATTTTGGTGTAGATTTTTAGCAGAATAGACAGGTTAATTTGTGCTTGTAAATGACAGGATATTGACGCAGATTTTCTAAATGGGGTATACTGCTAGATAAGAGTATGAACGAATCGTGAATATTCACGATTCGTTCATATTGCTCATATGAGTGACATATATGATTTAAATGTATATTATGTTTTTGGGAAAGCAGGGGAATCGAATGAAAGGACTGAATATACCTGTTGGTGTTTCTGATTTTGCGGAAATACGGCAGAACGGATATTATTATGTAGATAAAACAGGCTTGATCTGTGAATTACTGAAGACCACAGGTACAAAGGTGACTTTGATCACCCGCCCAAGGCGTTTTGGTAAAATACTTACGATGAGTATGCTGGATAATTTTTTTAATATCCAAAAGGATAGCAAATGCATATTTGCAGGGCTTGAAATAGCCGGACAGGATGAACTTTGCCGTGAGTGGATGAATCGCTGGCCGGTAATATTTGTTTCCTTCAAGCAGGTGGATGGGCTGGATTTTGCAAGCGCGTATGAGATGTTTTGCTCGGTGATAAGAGATCTCTTTATGGAGCATGCCTATGTGTTGGAGAGCGATAAAGTTGCTTCTGTGGATAAAAAAATATTTGAGGATATTTTGCATGGAAGCAGTGAAATTGCAGAGATAAAAAACAGTTTACGTGTTCTTATGCGAATGATGCAGGCATACTATGGTCAACAGGTCATTCTTCTGATGGATGAATATGATGTACCGGTGGCGAAGGCAAACAGTAATGGCTACTATACGGAAATGCTGGATATGATGAAAGGAATCATGCAGCCGTTGAAAGACAATCCAGCCCTGCGTTTTGCGGTTATTACCGGCTGTCTGAAAATTGCCAAAGAAAGTATATTTACCGGAACCAACAACTTTGTTTCTGATACGATCACGGATTCCCGGTTAAATGAATATTTTGGATTTACACAAAAAGAAGTGGATCGCATTTTGCAGGACGCCGGTGCCGAAAAACAGGCGGAACTGGTAAAAATGTGGTACGACGGATATCATTTTGGTGAGTTTGATGTCTATTGTCCATGGGATGTCATGAATTATCTGCGGGACTGGCAATATAATCCAAATGTAAAGCCGGTGGGGTATTGGAAAAATACCAGCGATAATGCAATCATTCGGTCTTTTATTGATTATGCGGGCAGTGCGATTACGAAAAAGCTGGAGATTTTGTTGTCAGGCGGTTACATTGTGCAGCAAATTGATGAAAATTTGACGTATGATTATCTGCATTCGTCAGAGGATAATCTGTGGAGCATTTTGTATCTGACCGGATATCTGACCAGAATTCGTGAGACGGAACTGGATCAGAAAATTCCGAACGGGGCGGAAGCACTCATCATTCCAAATGCAGAGATTCGTGAAATATTTGAGACTACGATTGTAAAATGGTTTCAGGAAAGTGCCAGAGTGTGGGATCGGCAGAAATTGTTTGCGGCGGTCTGGAACGGAGATGGGGAAACAATCACGCAGGAGATGAATCGGCTTTTGCGAAAGACCATCAGCTATCATGACTATAAAGAAGATTTTTATCATGCATTTCTGGCGGGAATTTTTGCTGGTGCAGGTTATATGGTGGAATCCAACCGGGAACATGGTGAAGGACGAAGTGACGTGGTGGTCAGTGACCCTACGGAAGCCAGAGTTGCGGTTTTTGAAGTAAAATATTCTCACAAAATGGATGAGATGGAGCATGACTGTAATGCGGCATTGCAGCAGATCGATGAGCGGATGTATGCTGTGGAATACGAAGATGATTATGATCAGATTTTGTGTTATGGGATTTCATTTTATAAAAAACGTTGCCTGATTCGAAAAAAATAAAACCAGAAAACAATACGTGAAAAGAGAGAAAATACAATGAATTTAGCAGGAAAAAATATAAAATGCATTGCCTTTGACCTGGATCACACGGTGATCATATCATCGCATTTATGTCAGAGCATGAAGATGAACTGGACAGTTTAGATATTGTGGCAGCTGATCCAGTGCTTTATAAAAAAATTGAAGAGCAGATTCCACTCGTTACCAAAGCGGTATACACGACATCGGCGGTATCTTACCGCTTGGAGATTTCGCATAAAAATTTTAAATTATCCAAAAAAACGTTGCCATAACCACGGAATTTTCCCGAAAAACAATGTATGCTAAGTACATCTTACGAAAGAGAACAACAATAAGGTACAAAAGATATGTTTTTTAAAGTGAAAAAGCAAAAAAATACAAACAAAAAGCGAGGAACGAACTTATGGTAAGAAGAATTATTCATATTGACGAAGAAAAATGTAACGGCTGTGGTGCATGTGCAAATGCCTGTCACGAAAGTGCCATCGGCATGGTAAACGGAAAAGCAAAACTGCTCCGTGACGATTACTGTGATGGCCTTGGCGATTGTCTGCCGGCCTGTCCGACCAACGCGATCACATTCGTGGAGCGTGAAGCAGCAGCTTACGATGAGGCAGCCGTTCTGGCAAACAAAGCAAAAAAAGATGCAGAGAACGCAAAAGCAGCAGGAACTCCTGCACCGGCACACGCACCGATGGCTGGCGGATGCCCGGGTACACGGATGCGTATGCTGAACCAGCGTCTGGAAGAGACAGAGGAGGGCACACCGGCTGCACCGCAGCAGAGTGTTTCCCGTCTGGGACAGTGGCCGTGCCAGATCAAACTGGTTGCCCCGAATGCACCGTATTTCAATGGTGCAAAATTATTGATCGCAGCAGACTGTACCGCTTATGCCTATGCCCGCATGCATGAAGATTTCATGAAAGGTAAAGTAACCCTGATCGGCTGTCCGAAACTGGATGACATTGATTACAGTGAGAAGCTGACAGCAATCATTTCCAATAATGATATTCAGAGTGTGACCATTGTACGTATGGAAGTTCCGTGTTGTGGTGGTCTGGAGTTTGCAGCAAAGAAAGCATTACAGGCAAGCGGAAAATTTATTCCGTGGCAGGTAGTGACAATCTCCATCGACGGAAATATTCTTGATTAAAATCAAAAATAGAATAGCTGAAAAAGAAAAACACGCAAAAATGACTTATATTGTCACATTTGCGTGTTTTTTTATAGATACAGATACAATACAGAATTTATCAGTGCTTTTCGACAAAAACCATTGCATATTTACCCAGATTCGGTATAATTAAATAATGGCGTATCAAAGAGCCACTTCTATAAATTTGGAGGAAATACATGTCACAAGCAGTAGTCATAAAAAGTAACAAATATGGAATTAATCTGATCCTGGACAAAAACATGCCGTTTCAGGAACTGCTGACTGCCATCAAAGAGAAATTTCTGGAGTCTGAGAAGTTTTTCAAAGATGCAAAAATGGCAATTTCATTTGAGGGACGTGCACTGACACAGGAAGAAGAGTACCAGATTATAGAGACCATTACAGAGAATACAAGTATATCGATCATCTGTATTGTGGATAATGATGAGTCCCATGCGGACATGGTAAAGCAGCAGATCGATGCTTACTATGATTCCGTGGCTGGCAGAGAAGGCGAGTTTTACCGTGGAACACTCCGCTCCGGACAGGTGCTGGAGAGTGTATCCAGTGTCGTGATCGTTGGTGATGTCAACCCGGGAGCAAAAATTATCTCACAGGGCAATATCGTAGTGCTTGGCGCTCTGAAAGGCAATGCCTATGCGGGAGCAGCCGGAGACAGCAACTGTTTTATCGTGGCACTTGAGATGGATCCGATCCAGATCCAGATCGGTGACATTCTGGCCAAGAGCCCGGATAACAAGAAGATGAAACCGCGCAGACTGCGCCGCAAAGAAAAAAATCCGGTGTCGGCAGAAGCACAGATCGCTGTGGCGAAAGGCGGCAATATCTACATAGAGCCGATCACCCGTGGAAGTTTGATGGATTATACCAAATAAAAAAATGAGACCGCCTGTATATTGAGTAAATGGCGGAACTGAAAGAAGGCATTCTTGAACAAGTAAAATGATGGAGGACTGGATGCAATGAGTGAAGTAATTGTTATTACATCGGGAAAAGGAGGGGTTGGTAAGACAACCACCACCGCAAATGTGGGTACAGGACTTGCCCAGCTGAACAAAAAAGTCGTACTGATCGATACCGATATCGGACTTCGTAACCTGGATGTGGTTATGGGACTTGAGAACCGTATCGTATACAACCTGGTAGATGTGGTAGAAGGAAACTGCAAGATCAAACAGGCGCTGATCAAAGATAAAAAATATCCTGAATTATATCTGCTTCCGTCTGCACAGACGAGAGACAAGACATCCGTTACACCGGAGCAGATGAAAAAACTGACTGACGAGCTGCGTGATGAGTTTGACTATATCCTTCTTGACTGCCCGGCTGGTATTGAGCAGGGATTTAAAAATGCTATTGCAGGTGCTGACAGAGCGATCGTTGTAACGACGCCGGAAGTATCCGCAATCCGTGATGCTGACCGTATCATCGGACTTCTTGAGGCAAATGAACTTCAGAAGACAGAGCTGATCGTAAACCGTCTGCGTATGGATATGGTTAGACGCGGCGACATGATGTCTGTGGAAGATGTATGTGATATCCTTGCAATCCCGCTGCTTGGTGCAGTTCCGGATGATGAGCATATTGTTATTTCTACAAACCAGGGTGAGCCGCTGGTAGGAAGCGATTGTCTGGCAGGACAGGCTTATTCCAATATCTGCAGAAGAATCCTTGGTGAGACAGTGGAATTCCTGAATCTGGAAGAGAAGCAGACGGTACTTGACAAACTGAAAAACTTGTTCAAGAAAAACTAGGAGGGCTTTTACTATGGGATTTATGGATCTTTTTAAGAGAAAAAGTTCCGGGGATGTAGCCAAAGACCGCCTGAAGTTGTTACTTGTATCAGATCGTGCTAATTGTTCTCCGGATGTGATGGAACTGATCAAAAATGATATCATCAAAGTCATTTCCAAGTATATGGAAATTGATGCGGAAGGATTAGATATCCAGATCACACAGACCGAATCCGACACTGGAAACGGTACCGTTCCGGCGCTGTATGCGAATATTCCGATTCGTGATATGCATCATTCACCGAAGAAAGAAGAAAAATAAACAGATGATTCAAAAGAGGAATCCCGTCATGGGGTTCCTTTTTTTGAATCATAGAAAAGTTCGCCCTATGAATCAAAAAATGCCCCTCAAGGATGTAAATTCAAGATTCTTTTTGAAAAAATCAAAACACAGGCTCAAAAATGCTTTATTTGTCTCACTTTTGTCTCACGTGTATGGTATAATGAATTTGTCGGAGGGAACAAAAGAGTGTCTCCGGAGGATATATGAAAAAATTAAGTGAATCGAATACAGGATGAGGTAGTTGCGTGTGTGATCTGGTACGGTATAAGGACACATTAACAGTCAGAATCACAGCGTATCTGCAGAGTGAATACAGAAAGGAAAGAGAGAAAATGAGAGATTTCAGAGGAGTGGAATTTACCGCCGAAGAATATTATGAAAATTTGGAAAGAAAACTGAATAGATTTTTTAACAATCAGATCAATCCGTATGATCTTAAAACTGGATTCCGGGTTCCGGGAGCTCTTTCAACCGATGATGGAAAAGTGGCAGATGCCTATCATCCAAAAGCATACAGCATGCCTCTGGGCAGCATTCTGCGATCAAAAGATACAACTCTCCTTACAATTCTGGGACTGACAAAGTCTGAGGTGCTTTCAGAATCCTATATGAAGGATGAGAAGGTGGATGATCTTGCAAACTATCCGGAGAGTTACAGGGAAACAATGCGGATTGCAAATGAAACGTATAAACTGGATCGGGTGGGTTTTATATTGGATGGAATCACCATGGAAACTCGTTATATTGGCGGAGGCGATTGCAAGACCATAGAATTAGCATTTGAAAATACCAAAAATCTGGTCGAAGGGAATGATCCTGAGAAGATAGCAGAATTTATCGGGCAAGGATTACAAAATATGAGAAATTTGTTTGATATGCTTAGAATTGAGAAGGCCAGTAGTGGGTATATGGCTTATATTTATTGCAATATATTTGAAAAAGCACTGGATCTTCTGGATGAAAATCCGGATCTGAAAGAAAAAGTGAAGATTGATAAAGCGGACAGAGAATATTATGAAGGTATGAGACAGTATGCAAAGCTGATCCGTGAAGGAGAACAGCTACTTGCGAAAAATGAAACAGGTGATTTGCTTGATAAGGATAAAGAAACTATAAAGCGATATAAGGATTTTCAGTATCTTGTTGCAAAAGATAATTCATCGAAATCATTTAGCTGTGTTTCGGATGTGATTACGAGAATAAGTGCTGATACAGAAAAAATAATTTCCGAAGCTTCAAAAGAACTGAAAAAACAGGGATTATCAGAAAAAGAAAAAGCTTCTCTGGAAAAAAAGAAAAAGCAGGGAAAATATCTGGAAAAAAATATAGGACTTAAGATAAACTTCATTGTTTATAAAGAAACACAAAAAGAAAATGCATATATTCGTGAGCTTGGTAAGTGTGCGACGAGAGGGAATAGGATCATTGATTTCCTGAATGAAAAGTCAAACGAAGTGGCGAATCTTGATAAAGATAAAGACTTTATTGATGCGAAGGCAATAATTGAAACAGATATTATGAGAGCCCATTCAAAAGCAGATGAAGAACTAGCTGCGAATCTGGAGAAAAAGAAGCACAAAGCAGAAGTCAATGCAGGGTTAAAAGAATTGGGCACATGGGTGAAAACTCCATATACTGTGCTGCAGAATTATGTAAACCAGCTTGATTCCACTCGTTATGACAAAAAGAAACACAGAAATGAATCACATGCTAAATTTCAGAATATGAAGTCGGCGGTCAAAGAATTAACAGATTATATGGAAAAATCACAGCGTGATGATGCGAAAGAAATGGAATTATGGAAAAATGTGCAGGACACTGCGGATGCATATCTGGAGATCAAAGACGATGCTTCTGGAAAATATCATGAGTATCGCTCGGACGAAAGTAAATATGCAAACCGTCGCTATAATCTGGCATTAAAATTATCAGATGCAGCTCAAAAAACTATGTATGCAAAAACATGTATGGATAATTTGGCATCTGATGTATACAATGAAATTGTATCAAATATGAGTGAGGAGAAAAAGACAGATATTAAATTAGGGGCACTGGATCAAAAACAGCGGAAACAGATTGTCGAAATTGTGTTATACATAACGTCAGAACGCGTGATTCACAGTAATCAGAGTTACGAAAAGTTCAATATAAAAAAACTTGCATCTGGTATTCAGAATGATGTGTGCGAAATGTTTAAAACAGTGGCAGAAATATCGGAAGAAGAAGCAGAAAAATCGAAAAAAAAAGCAGGATTGGATGAAGCGCCTCTTGGTAAAGAGAAGCCAAGTGACATGGGAGTCAACAAATGGCTTGGCGATGTAGTTAAAGAGTGTGAAAAAAAGGCATATGTAGATTTTGTCAATAAAGCAAATGGCGTTGTTAACGAGGATAAACTTTTCAGAAACGTGTCGATACCGCAGAAAAATAACGTACAGAAGAACAATAAAAAAATAAAGGGGAACGCCCAAAGAAACAGAGGAATGCAGCATTGATAAGCATCCGAAACAGCGAAGGTATCGCTTGAGTAAAATGACCACAGACACCGGGAGATGATTCCTGAATCAAAAAAAATAAAAAAATTTCAAAATATGGCTCAAAAATGCTTTATTTGTCTCACTTTTGTCTCACTAGGATGGTATAAT
>CAVKTR010000107.1:0-9246 GCA_963659325.1 Dysosmobacter segnis | reverse complement strand
ATGAACAATAAAAAAGAGCTGAAATATGGAACTTATAGAGTTTCCGAGACTGCTCCCGAAGCAAAACGAGGGGAGTGAACGACTAGCGAGTGAGGAAACTTTCTCTGATTTTTCTTATACAGAAAGAATGTCAGGAGGTACTGAACAATGAGTTTAATTGATACGAAATTTCAGGTAGACGAGAGTAAATGTGTAGGCTGTGGTTTATGCCAGCTTGCCTGTCCGTCTATGCTGATTGAAATGAATGAACATAAAAAACCAAGTCTGAAACCGGTAAAAAGCATGGACTGGTACGGTTGCTGGGGTTGTCAGCATTGTCTGACTGTCTGTCCGAACGGGGCCATCAGTGTACTTGGCAAAAAGCCGGAAGACAGTCTTCCGTTGCCGAGTGATGCGATTGCTACAGATCTGGAGCGTCTGGTCTGCAGCCGTCGTTCCTACCGTCATTACAAAGACGAAAATGTGGATCCGGAGCTTTTAAATGAACTGCTTGCGGCAGTGGAGGCAACTCCGACTGGCGGAAACAAGCAGAAAATGGAATTTACCGTTATTGATGACCGTGGAGAACTGGACAAACTGCGCAAGATGATCTGCGAAGGTGCAGAAGAATTGAAAAAGCAGGGAATTTTTCCGCGTACCTGGGATGCAGAGTCTTATGGAATTATGGAAGATCGTGGACCACAGGCCATGAACGGAGATATTTATTTCTGCTCCGCACCGCATGTCATTATTCCGCATATGCCGAAAAAGTTTGGTTCCGCAGCAGTGGAAGTAGGAATTACATTGGCTTATTTTGAACTGTTATGCGAGTCAAAAGGACTTGGCTGTGTGTACCTTGGTTTTCCAATGAATGTTATGAAGTTACTGCCGGATGTATGGGCAAAACTTGGCATTCCGGAAGATCATTTTGTGGCAACTGCAATGGGATTCGGCTATCCGAAGTTTGAGTATGCCCGTGGTGCACAGAAGAGTGGAAAACAGGCAATTCACCGCTTGAAATTCTAAAGTAAGATTAGGAGGAGGCAAATGGAGAAGAATATTATATATCATGGTAAAATTCCACGAGATGCCTTTTGGGGATTGGTTAGGTTTAATTATCCTACGCATCAGATTGTGTTTTGTACAGAAGCGGCACTGAAAACGTTGACTTTTGAAGGGAGCGAGACATTATGAAAAATAAGTATTTCCCAGATGAAGAAATAGAAATGAATGATCTATATTTTGTATGTTATATGATAGAGCGTGTGGCTAGGCATATTAAGCAAAAAAATAAGTATGTTGTCAATACAATTGGACGAGGTGGTTTATATCATTTGCTTAGTTGCGCAAATGTGTTACATTGCGAAAATCCATTGAAGGTAGAGGAAGACTGGATAAAGGATTACAATTTAAAAGCAGGAGACTATGATGTAACAGCTGTTGATCAGGAGTTAGCGTCAATTATTCCGTCACCGCTTGATATGGGAGCGGTATATCAGCGGTTGATCAGAGATACTATAAATTCTAAGGAAGATTATGTAGATGGAATTATGAAGGTGTATAATAATGAGATTTGCGATGTGATTGACAATTATAATTGCAGTGCATTTTATGAACCATCATATGTAATTGCAAGGGCATATCAGAATGGTGGATTTTAAAAGTATCGTTTTTTAGGAAAATTCAGGTGACAGATGAACAGCATCTGAAAAAGTCGGAAGGGAATAAGAGGAGTAACGATATCATTTGTTTGTGATATTGTTTCTCCTCTTATTTTTTAGGTGCGGCTCAAATGATAGGATAACAGGATATATTGCCGTTCATTCGGATCGTCATAATTGATATGTACGATATCATCAATTTTCCGTATACGGTAAGTGATTGTATTCCTGTGCAGCCCCATACTTTCAGCAGTCAGGTTTGGATTCCTTTCATGTAAAAGATACTGGTACAGCGTATCAGTCAGATTTGTATGATGTTCCTGATCATAAGCTTCCAGTACCTGTACCTTAGGATGACAGAATACATTCGCAGATTCTTTCTGGAGAAACAGGTGCTCTATGTGTTCCAGATAAAAATCAGAGTAGCGAAATAAATCAGCAGATTTCTGGTGAGAAATACCGAGCTCGATCGCACGTAAGGCTTGTTTATAATAGTCGGGCAACTGTGTGATTTTGTCAAAGCTGTTACTTAAGCCTGCATACAAGTCATATTTTGTGCATATTTCCTGAAATTTTTTGCTGATTGCAACAGGAAGAACCTCGTATGGCTGGGCATAAGGGATAAATACAATTTCACCGTCATAAATAATAGATGTACTGTCTGGAAGGATTGCTTCAAACAGATTTCGAATATGTGAAATATTGACAGCAGAAGAACTTCGAGCTGTCTCAATTACAATACAGTAGAGGCGGGAAGTAAAGTAATGCTCAATGTATTGAAATTGTTTATTTTTGTCAGATAAAACAGCTAATTTCCCATCCAGTAAATCTTTCAAAAAGTATTCATATTGAAAACCACGGTTATTCCGAATAAAGGTGTCATTTTTTAATTTCTGATCAATCCCATGTGCCAATAAAACCAACATTTTTTTATCATTCTCTGTAATCGGGCGATTGAGTGCAGTAATAACGATATGTCCAATATTTTTTTCCGGATTGATGGAAAATATCAATTGATCGTATCCGATTTCCGGGTGATGTGCGATGATCGGAACCGGACTTTTTTGAACTTTCTGGTGAATGTGATTTAAATGATTTAAAAGATCAATTTCCTCATCCCGCAACCCTTTCTGTTCGAAAATTTTTCTCCCAATATCAAATTTTACGAGTTCATCACTGGAAGCACCTAGCAGGTCATAGTTAGCATCAAAAACGGCAATCGGGTTCTGAAAAGCAGGATAAATCTGGTCAATAATTTTTTGAATATTGTAGTCAAAAAACAATCCCTCCAACAGTGTTTCGGCAAACAGACCGGCGCCAAAGTGTGTTTCCAGATACTGATAAATTTTCTGACTTACGAAATGAAAATCATTATGTTGGATAAACACAATCGGATAGGTACTTTCTTCTAACTGTTTCTGTTCTGTTTCCGTCAGCATTTCATTTTTTACGAGAATGAGATTTGCAGGAACATTGGATTGCAGGTTCTGGATATTTTTAAAAGAATTTGTCAGATATACACAATGCTCTGAAAACTCATTTTGTTCGGGACTGAGAAGCTGAAAACCTGAAATACAGGGAATATCTTCTGTATGGAAGGTCAAAACAGGATATTTTTTGAATAAATGAGCGAGCTGAATCAGTGAAATAAACATATTTTACATCTCCTTTCTCCGGTAAATATTATTTATTATAACTTATTTGCAAGTATTTTTGTAAAAAAATAACAAAAGCCAGAGCAAAATTGTAAAAAAGGGATAACAGAAGAGAAAATCCGTACTGTTAAAATAAATTTATGGAAATGAAATAAGTAAGTTTAGCAGGAGGAGAAGCAAATGATAGTAGAAAATCATGGACAGCAGCAAAGTATGAAATTTATTGTTGATACGGAAAAATGCTGTGGATGCAAACGGTGCATCCGCCGCTGCATGGAAAATGTATGGCAGTGGGACAAAGAAAATGGATATGCATATCCGAAATACCCGGATGAATGTGTACTGTGTCTGCAATGTGAAATGGATTGTCTGAATGGTGCGATTGATATTTATCCGATTGCTACCTTACAGGTAGATCCGTTGGAGTACAGTGCAAAGAAAGCAGTAGAGCATGATAGGAAGGGAGATAGATAAGATGTCTGATATTCAAAAGTATGGTGAATTGTATACATCCGATATTCTGATCATCGGGGGCGGTGTAGGCGGACTTACGGCAGCGATTGAAATCAAAGAAAAAGATCCGGGAATGAATGTATTGGTAATTGATAAGGGAACCATCGGATGGAGTGGACAGGGTACAAAAGCCGGAAATGGTATTCGTGCCCTGAGAAAAGAGCCGGATGCATTGATCAAAGCGATGATGTATCAGGTACACGCACATACAGAATACCTGAATGATCAGGAGTTCCTGATGAAATATTTGGAAGTACAGAGAGATAATGTGGAGATCATTCAGAAATATGGTGTGAAAACATCGGTAGATGCAGACGGAAATGTTACCTATTTTGATATGGTTCCGGGCATGGACTGCGCGGGTGTTGAAATTAACATTAACGCTTCTCTGCGTAAATATGCATTAAAAGTTGGGGTTCGTTTACTGTCCCGTGTCAATGTATTTGAATTACTGACCAGCGCGTCCGGACGGGTGATCGGTGCCATTGGTTTTGATATGGATGAAGGGAAATGCAAAATTTTCCAGGCAAAAGAAGTAGGGCTGGCAACACAGGGATGTCATTTTAAAAAGATCGGTTTGGAGTTTATGGGCTATGGAACTGGTGTCGGCGCTGCATACCGTGTTGGTGCGGTGATGGCAAACACAGAGTTTTCCACACAGACGGATGTTGTATTTAAGAAAACAAATACACCAATTTATGGAGGATTTAATCTGGTTTACAATCAGAAAGGAGAAAACGTCACAAGAAAATACTGCGGTCCGAACCCGATTTATGAAGTGTCTACCGAGCTGGTTATGGGAATGCAGAAAGAAATTGAACTTGGAAATGGTCCGCTCTGGTGTGATCTGGAACATCCGGATGAAATACGTGCGATTTTTGGTGGTCAGGGACACACACTGATCATGCGAATGCTGAATGACAAGATGAAATGGGAGGAGCATATATTTAAGAAAACCATGCGATCTTTTGGTGATGTAGGACTGACACCGGAAATGACCATTAAAATGGTACTTCAGGTGGAGCCGATCAAAGTTGATACCGATTATAAGACAAATGTAGAAGGTTTGTGGGCAATCGGAAAGATCACCGGTCAGGGTTGTGGATATTTTGGATGGACCAGAGGAGATGGTCTGGGAAACGCTACCACATCCGCAATTATGGCGGCACCAAGTATGGTTGCCTATGCACAGACACATGAGATGGAAGATCTTGATCCTGTTCAGGTTGCTGCATTAAAGGAAAAAATTTACGCTCCGTTACATAGAAACAGTGAGCATAAACCGAAAGAAATTTTTGACCGCATTGAACGTTATATTTTCCAGACGGACAAAATGATCATCAAGACGGACGAAAGTATTCAGAGCTGTTTAGATGAGGTAGAGGAAATGAAAAAACTGATTCCGCAGCTGACAGCAGATGATCCGCATACACTGGCAAAATGTCTGGAAGCAGCAGATACGGTACTTTGTCTGGAAATGGTATTCCGTGCTGCAAGAGAAAGAAAAGAGTCCAGAGGTCAGATGTATCCGCATTATCGTGTGGAATATCCGGATATGGATAATGAGCATGGTTTATACTGGCTGAATCTTCGACAAGGAAAAGATGGCGAGATGGAAGTTTTCAAAGAAGAGATTCCAATGTGGAAATATCCGATCCGCCCACAGGGATATCAGATTCCGGAAGGACATAAAGAAGAGTTTTATGTGGAGGGAAATCCACTGGCAGAGTCATTTATAGAGGCACAGAAAGCAATGGCAGCAGCTATGCAGCAGAAGTAAAGGGGGATGAGAAGGATGATTTCAATAACAATTGATGGAACTGAATATAAAGTGAAGAAAGGCATTACCATTCTGGCAGCTTCCTTTGAAACCCAGGAGCTGGCGCAGGAACCGTTTCAGGTGAAAATTCCGACATTATATTATCTGAAAAATGTCATGGATATTGATGAAAGTGGTGTCTGTGTGGTGGAAGCTGACGGTGAACTGGTAAATGCATCTACTACACGGGTATGCGAAGGCATGGTGATCAATACAAAAACAGAACAGGTAATGAATGCACGCAAAGAGGCATTGAAAAAGATTCTGGCACAGCATCGCAAAGACTGTATTCACTGTTTGAGAAATACAAGCTGCGAACTACAAAATCTGTTACATGAGTATGAACTGACAGATGAACCATCCTTAAAAGAAGCAGATTTGCAGGAAATTGACGAGACATCTATGGTATTGGTTCGGAATAACAATAAGTGTATTAAATGTAAGCGATGCATTAATGTATGTGCAAAGATGCAGGCAGTATCTGCGATTGTCTGTACAGGAACCGGACTGGATGCCCAGATTCAGCCGGCATCTCCAAAAGGACTTGCTGCAGCCAGCTGTGTAAATTGTGGTCAGTGTGTAGCAGTTTGCCCGGTGGGAGCTTTGACTGAAAAAAATCAGGCTGCAGAAGTGAAACGTGCGTTGGATGATCCAGAAAAGTACGTAATCTTTCAGGTTGCTCCGGCAGTACGGGCTGCACTGGGAGAGGGATATGAATTCCCAATTGGTGTGGATGTAGAGGGAAGAATTGCAGAAGCACTGAGACGTCTGGGAGCGGATAAGGTATTTGATACAAAATTTGGTGCAGATCTCACAATTATGGAAGAATCTCACGAACTGATGGAGCGTATGTCTGAGGATGGTGTTCTTCCGATGATCACGTCCTGTTGCCCGGGATGGATCAAATATGCAGAACATTTTTACCCGGATATGCTGGAAAATATTTCATCCTGCAAATCTCCGCATCAGATGCAGGGCGCCATCGTAAAGAGCTATTTTGCCGAGAAAGAGCATATTGCGAAAGAAAATATTGTTATGGTAAGCGTAATGCCTTGCGTCGGCAAGAAATTTGAGATAACCAGAGCGTTTGAAAGTGGAGCAGGTGTTCCGGATGTGGATATTTCTATCACAACAAATGAACTGATAAAACTGCTAAAAGATGCAGATATTCAGCTTGAAGCTATGGATCCGGATACAGAATATGACAATCCACTTGGAATGGGAAGTGGTGCAGGTGTTATTTTCGGTGCTTCCGGTGGGGTAATGGAAGCAGCTCTGCGTACAGCGGCAGAAAAAATGACAGGAACAACACTGGAGACTCTTGAATTTACAGCAGTTCGCGGCATGCATGGAGTAAAAGATGCTACGGTGAAAATTGGAGATAAAGAGCTGCATGTAGCTGCTGTGTCCGGTCTGGCAAATGTAAATATGCTTTTAAATCGGATTAAATCAGGGGAAGCGGATTATCAGTTTATCGAAGTTATGGCTTGCCCGGGAGGATGTGTAAATGGCGGTGGTCAGCCACATCAGGACGGATTTACCCATGCATTACATAATGTTCCGGCAGAGAGAGCAGCGGCATTATATGAAAATGATAAGCATGCAGTAGTTCGAAAATCACATGAAAATCCGTATATTAAAACTTTATATCGGGAGTATTTAGAAGAGCCGGGAAGTGAGCGTGCACATGAGTTACTTCATACAAAGTATGTTGTTCGCTAAGAAGAAAAGAAGGGAAGTTTAATCAGATATGGAAAAACAGTACAAAGAAGTTAAAGAGTATAATCCACCAGCATTATATCATGGTATGAAACGCATGAAAGATGTTTATGTGGAAATGCGGGATGGTGTAAAACTCTGTATTGATATTAATATTCCGGATGGAGAAGGTCCGTTTCCTGCACTTTTATCTATGGGACAGCATAATAAAGATTTACTGGATGCAGATTATACTGCAAGTATGCCGTCTCAGCCGAGCTGGTCACATTTCTGGTTTGGAAATCTTGAGTGTGGAGATACAAAGTATATTACAAGCAGAGGCTATGTTCATGTGATCGCTCAGGCGAGAGGTGCAGGTAAATCCGGTGAAGGTACACCGATGGAAGCACTGTGGGACCATTATGATCTGATTGAGTGGATGGCAGCGCAGGAATGGTGTGATGGCAATATCGGAATGGTTGGACTTTCCAATTTCGGGGCAAATCAGCTGATGGCTGCTGCAGCCCAGCCACCACATCTGAAAGCAATTTTTCCGCAGGATCCGGGCTGGTGCTATGGATTTTTCCGTGAAATGAACCTAGGTGGTGTGTTAAATACGCTGTTCTATCATCTGGATCATATGAGTGTAGATCATATGGCAATCGGAATTCCGCAGAATCTGCCGGAGCCAATGGAAACTTTATGGAAACAGGCCATGGAAAATCCGGATTATAAAATGTATAAAAACTTTTATAATCTGCTGACGCTAAAAGGACAGAAAAATCCACTTGGAATGACATTTCCGTTTTTGCTGTATCCTTATGACCGACCGGAAGAATATAAGCCGATGGCTGAGCAGAAAATTAACAATATTAAAATTCCGGTATATACAGGATCAGGTCAGTACGCGATTGATTATCATTTTCACTGGCAGGGTGCACAGAACTGGTACGGTGCATTAAAAGATGTTCCGAAAAAATTATCACTGGGTGGACCGGCGCATCAGGAACGTCCGTTCCATCAGTTGGAGCTTCATAAAGAAATGATGAAATGGTACGATTACTGGCTGAAAGGAATTGATACCGGAATCATGGATGAGCCGCCGGTTCGTTATTGGGTAACAGGAGAAAATAAATGGCGTTATGCATCGAACTGGCCAGTTCCGGAGACACAGTGGACACCATTATATCTGGAATGCTGGGAGAGACTTCGCTGGGATAAGATTGATCCGGATGCTTTTGATGGTGCAAATACACCGGATACCTTTGTACAGATGCCGCCAACACTTACTAATGACATTCAGAAACTGCGTTATATGACAGAACCACTGGCGGAAGATGTTACGATTGCCGGACCGATTTCTGCAACGTTCTGGGCATCTATTGATGATGACGATACCAACTGGTTTGTTACATTAAAAGACCTTGGACCGTGTGCATATGACAGAACCGGAAGAAAAGGAGAGACAGAGCTGCCTGAGTTAGAAGAGAGATATCTGACGAAAGGTATGCTGAAAGCTTCCATGAGAGAACTGGATGAGGAGTTGTCTACACCGTACAAACCATGGCATAAACTTACAAAAGAGGCAGAGAAGAAAGTTGTGCCGGGTGAGATTAATGAGTACAATGTGGAGGTTATGAGTGTTTGCCATACTTTCAAAGCAAGACACCGTATCTGCGTGGAGATTTCCTGTCTGGATCTCCCGGATGGAGCAAACTGCGTGGCTGATACAGAGTATATTCCATATCACATTTGCAGAAATGCAACGGTACGGCATGATATTTACCGTGATGGAACACATCCATCCCATATTTTATTGCCTACTATTCCAAATAAATAAAGATAATCATTGAAGTGATTTGAAATAATGTATTGGAGGAACGTGTGAATATGGAAACAAAAAAATTATCAAAAAGTTTAA
>CAVKTR010000106.1:0-9318 GCA_963659325.1 Dysosmobacter segnis | reverse complement strand
GTGTTTTTAATGAATTCTCTTTTCCATCACCTCTTGACATATCACCAAATTGCTTTTCTTTTTTTATTACACTGCTACATCCGTCGGCTCTTTTTTGAAAAAATCTGTTACTGGTTGAAAACCAATGTTATCTACAAAATAACTATCCGTTTTTCCATTCCTATGTAACACAACAACATCGCTGACGGATAAGGAATGCCCGAAAAAATCAGAAGGTCGGTCTATGTTGAACCGGCAGTAAATATCATCCAGTGTAGTTTTTTCATCCAGTGATGCCGTATAGGTTACGTCATATCTCGTATGCTCCACAGCCACACCTTCGCTCTGCCAGAATGACAGATCCATAAAATAGAACTGTCGATTTTCCATATTTTCTTTCAACTGAAAGATCTCAAAATAGTCACTCGCAACATCAGATATATCCTGACCGGAGTCTTCCGGTTCCGCTTTTCTGATCTGTTCCTCTATCCGGTCGATCAGATCTGCTGCTGTTTTCTGGATCGTATGCAGGGACGCCCGCAGTTCCGGCATCTGCCGACCGCTGCCCCATCCTGCCACGTATGCACAGGAGTAATCGGAAGTGTCCAGTCCCAGATACTGGCAGACCACATAAGCGATACTTTCTGCCTCTACTTCTCTGGTACTTGCATCCTTCTTTTCAACGCTATCTTTATCGGCATGCAGCATGGCATGTGCAATCTCATGGATCATTGTTTTTACCGTCTGCAACTGGCTCATATCCTTCTGGATTGCGATAACACGTTTGGTCACATTGCAGTAGCCTTTGGCGCCGCCCTCAATCTCGATAAAAGAGACCGGCATCGAGGATACCATACGCAATGCCTGTATGAGAACTTCATAATCAGTTACTGCTCCGGTCAGCTCCTCTACCCCTAACTGTGGCAGATCCTTTCCTTCCGTTTGCAATAGACAATTTATCCTTTTAAATAAAATGGTATTCCTGCCTTTGATAACTCCCGTAATAATTTTCGGGTCTCCTCTGCATTCTGCATCAGTTCCATAGCCATCCCGGCATGTGTCATCTCATGTCAGGTTCCCTGCTCATCGCAGAAATGTATGACGCAATTTGTTCCAATTAATATGCCATGTTTCTGACACGTCTGCACCAGTTCCAGCGCAGAAATAAATAACATGTCATGCTCTCCTTTCTCTTTTATTTTGCCTTTGATTACTGCAGGTAGAAATTCCTGCTCTTGTGACATAGGCTGCTGCCTATCTGTGAAGATTCTTTTTTAAAGAATGTGATAACTTATGCTTCTTATATACGCCGATTCCATTTTTTTGGAAACTAAACAACTAAAAAAGTCCTAGTAAATATCAATTTGATATTCACTAAGACTTTTTTCTCATATTTACTTAAATAACTGTATCATTCCATTAATGAAAGAATTTTTTCCTCACTCCACAAATCATTTGAAAAAATAGAAATATCCTCTTTATGTTTCCTTATAATCCTTACTGGTTCTTCCATCGTATTATCATAAACATGAAGTATATCACAAATTTTTAATAACTCTTTGATATTTGCAAGCGATTTTTGATATCTGGAAATAATCTTATCCTTTTCAACATTGTGTCCCCCTTGTGCAACTCTTGCCGTAACCCTTGCAACATTGATACGCGCATCAATCGTAAGCACAAATACACATTTAATAAAATAACCCTCTTCTTTTGCTTTTCTCAGAATGTTAAGCTTATAGTCCGAAGATAGTACAGTTTCAAAAGTAAAATCCTTTTTTTCAGAAATTGCTGCATAGCGTTTCTCATCTACAAATTTTGCTGCTTTTGTATTATCCATCCCAGTTGATGCAACAACATCATCTGCATTTGTATATTCACCAACTTTTTCAAAATATTGGGTAATTGTACTCTTTCCTGATCCATTTGGTCCAGCGAGTACCAAAACCATAGGTTTTCTAGTCAACATATGCCTTCTTTCCATCTGCATACTCTACATATGCCTTCTTCAATATTGGATCATACTTCGCAATGGGTTTTTTGCAAATCTTAGCTTTATAAAGAGCAGATTTAACTGCTGCAATAGCCCTATCATCCATTTCCTGATCATTTCTGCTAATCAGATTTTTTCGTTCCAAGGTATTATCTTGCGTAACAACTTTTACAGATAACTTTCCTACTTGTCTTGTCGTTATACCCATTATCAAAATCCTCCTTCCTACTTTTATAAGTCATTTCATATAACGCTAATTTTTTAGTAATTCCATTAATATTATACTTTATTATAAGCTGTTTTCTCTGTATTCGCAACTAATTTCCGCATCCGATTCCCATCCATGAGCCGAAATCCCAGATAGGAATTCCTACGCTCCATACGGTTGCCAGAAGCATACCATAACGTTTCTTCGTTTCCAACGATTACCAGCTTTTTCCTGGCGCGCGTCATGGCAGTATAAAGCAGGTTCTTCTGCCGCATGCGACCAAAAATCTTGGTGAATGGCATGATCACGCAATCGTATTCACTGCCCTGAGCTTTATGTACCGTTAATGCATATGCTAACTCCAACATGGAAAATTCTTCTGACGTGTAAGTACGTTCTACGCCCGTTTCATACAAAACCGTTACTTTCCGTTCCGTCTGATTGATCTCTGTAATATAACCAACATCTCCATTAGACACATCCTCTTCATTTTCCAAGTGCATCACTTTATCCTTTAAACGGAAACACCGGCTTCCAACCAGAAGTTCAACCGTTCCTGCTCTTTTCGGGTTCATAAGTTCCTGCAGCACCCGGTTCAGCTGGATGCATCCAAGCTTCGTTTTGTTTCGAAACGGAGTGAGCACCTGCATAGATTTTGAGGAAATCCCCTGTTTTTGCAGACCGCGGATTACTTTAAGCAGCCCGTCCAGTGTATCCTCTTCCTGCCAGGTCTGGCAGAGCATACAGTCTGTGTTCCATACAAACCTGCCCTGTCCGCGGTTGATGCAGCTTGCATTGGTAAGGATCGCACTCCCCTGTTTCTGACGGAAGTCCGGCTTGCATGTATGGGAAAAACACTGACTGGTCACATCCCGGTATCCGCAGGAGATTCCCTGCCTTTTCAAACAGGGTTTCCTTCTCCATAAATACATGCCCATCTTGTTCATTCTGTTGCATGACAGCAGACAGAGCAAAACAGATCCGGTCACCATGGACCGGATCAAATCCTTCTCTTTGTTTTTGTACTGCATCAATCATGGCAAAGGTGATCCCTTCACACATGCAGAGCAGATATGGACGGCTCCGTAATACCGAAAGTGCATCTGGTATCCCGGAAAATTTCTGATAAACTTCTTGTGTTTTTCCGCTTGGAATCCGGTAGTCTGCCAAAAACTGTACATATTCCTGTAACTCCTGGCATTTTTTAAATGACGCAACGATCTTTTCCGCTTTTGTCTCCGAGATTCCCTGTACCGCAGCTAACCGGACGGGATCACGCATGGCTTGAAATGTTTCGGCTCCAAACGTATCCACAATACGGTCTGCCGTTACACTTCCTATTTCGGCAATCCCGCTGCCCACCAGATACCGCTTCATCCCTTCTGGTGTCGTCGGCAATACTTCTTCGCAATATGTCACCTGAAACTGTTTACCGTATTTTTTATGTTGAGAAAAATTCCCATGCAGGACACATTCCCCTTCCGTACACAGCAGGGAGCCAACGGCCGTCAGTTCTTCCCCTAATTCCGTCTCATAGACCACCACCTGGTAATCATCAAACTCACAGCGCACCTGTACGGGCACTGCCCGGATAGCCAGCTCCTGCATGAATCATTCCTCCTCGCCGCATACTGCAGTAATCGTCAATCCCTTTTTTGTTTCCAAGCCACAGACCGCTGACCGGAGCTCTGTCCCAGTGATAGGACCTGCCGATCAGACCTGCCTTGGCAATTACTTTTTGCAGGGAATCCTGTGCTTCCTGGATCATCTGCCTTTTGCGCTCCTTATATCTGCAACTTCCATCCGGACAGTAGGCTTCGCGCCCGCCTGACTGTATGCAGGCAGCACACTTCTTGGCATCATAGTCCCGCATGCAGGCTACCGGCATATACTTATCCATGTCGTAGGCTTCATAGGCGATCTTATGATGATGCTGCTTTAGAAGCTCCTTCAATCCACCAAGGACATTCACCCCCGGCACTCCGATCACACTGACACCGATATCTGAAAGCAGACAGTACGTTACATATGCTTTTAAAATACCCTCTGTGATGATGACAGACTCCGCATCTGGATCGCCATAAAAGCAGACCGGAGCTCCGGATGAAATCCCTGCCGGTTTTCCAGAACTGGATAACCAGATATACTTCTGTTTTTTCGGGTTACGCAGACGGATCTGCATCCCGACCACATATCCATCCTGCTGCACCGGGCAAAAGTAGCCTTCTGCCCATACGTTTAACTGCCAGTTACCTGCTGCATTTTTATAAAAACCTGGTACGCTTTCCAGCGTACATCCTTCCCGCTTTAAAATCCGGCAGATGCCCACCGGATCAGATGGCACAGACCGAAACAATCCTGCCTCTATCTCCGCATCAGTAAGCATCCGACGTCGCAGGTCCAATCGGTCTATCGTCTGCAACGTCAGATGACACAGCAAGTTCCGGTAGGTATGGTCTAACACGTTCACCGGAGCTTTGGTCTTTTCTGTTTTTCTGTCTGTTTCTTCTACCCGCTTTTTTGTGGTGTGATCCCTGTGCCCTTTTCCAAGCGCATCCCTCAGATCTGCATATGCACGTTTATAGCGATCGGCTCCGACATATCCGGCTTTCTGATCCAGATACAAATCCAGCATATTTCCATGCCTGCCGCATGAAAAACACTGGAATACATTTTTTTCCTTTCCATCCTTTCTGATACATATTGTGTTTTTTCCTCGCCGGTCGCCACAGTACGGACAGCAGATGGGAATGGAATCCCCACCTGTATCCTGTAATTTTTCAATTCCAAGGTAGTCTACAACCTCGTCGATGTTAAAACTCATGAAATCATGTCCTTTCTGTACCTTAGTGAATGTGATACCCTATACCACGTTGTGTCAAAAACTGGCAGACTTCTTCCTGATGTACCCTGTGCACCGTAAATGTGCACAGTTCTGCCGCCTGTGTCTGCAAAATGGGTTGCTGCACTGACCGTTGGATCGGTGCGTTTCCCCGCTGTACCGGTTGCTACCGCTGCATGCCCTGCCGGATACCATATGCCGGTCGTGGCATTCCCTGTCCGGATGTGGCGGCTGCCCGTCCTCCTGACATTGTGCTTCCACCTGTCGGAATACCGGTCTGGTAACTCATCCCGGCTCTTTGTACCGGCATGGCCTGTGTCTGCCTTTGCATCTGCTGCTGCATACGAAGATAGGTCTGTTGCTCGAACTCTTGCTGCTTTTGCTGCATCTGCTTCTGTGCCGCTTCCTGTTCTTCTTTCCGTACAGCCGCTTCCCGCTCTCTGGCATATGATTCTGCCTGTTGCATTACCTGCCGGGTTTCTGCTTCCACGCGTGCCTGTGCTTTTGCTTTTTCTTCTGCAGCAATGCGTATCCGCTCCCGCTCAAGCGCTTCCGCTTCTGCCTTTTTCTTGGATATATAGGTAATCGCATCCTGCAGGTTTAAGTCCACTTCATACAGCTTTCGTGCCGCCTCAAAATCATCTTCACCCGCAAGCTGCCCTAAGAACATAATATTTTTCTGGTAAGACTGGATCGCTTCTGTGATCGCCATCTTCCAGGTTTTTTTACTGCAGCTTTTGTTCAGCCATTTCTCGTCATAGATCTGTGTCCACAGATCATAGGTGATCCCTGCTTCTGCCACTGCCTCCTGGTAATATTTCGTGATCTCTGCCTCTCGTTCCTGCTTTTCGATACGCACATATTCCTTGATTTTCCCATCTAACGTATCGCAAAAATCCTTGATCATTGCCAGCAGCTCATCTGCCGCCATCTCAAATGCAGTGTATGGTTCCAGAAACTGCTCCTTGACCACTCGTTTTCTCTCTTTAAGGGCATCACTCAGTTTGTTTAACGTAGCCCGCCCCTCTTTCATCTGTTTTATGGCATCATCACCGGTATAATTGCTCAGATTATACTTCTGCAGTTTTTGGGCAAGCCACTGTTTCGTCTCTTCGAAATTGGTCTGGATTGCACCGGGGGTGATCTTTGCTACAATTTGTAACTGTTCCATTTTTTCTGTCCTCTCTTTCTTATTTTTTATAGATTTTCTACCTGCACCGTTTTCATCACATAATACAGTTTTGCGTCTCCTTTGGAGATACGGATTCCGTCTCTATGTTCCGCGATCGCTGCTCCGGAAAAATATATTTCCGACACCGTCCGGATCAGCTGGAACCGGAATCTTGCTTCCGCTTCATCTGCCGTTGCCAGGATCACCCTGCTCCCATAGGATTCCGGTTTACTCCAAACCGTATAGATCATGTAATACTCTATGGTTTCCTCTTCCAGATCTTCCTCATAGGCTTTCGACCAGGTTTCCCACAAAAACAGATACAGGATCACCGCGATAACAAATGCCACGATCCCTGCCATGAATACACACAGTGAGACATCCATTCCTTTTAGAATATCAACCATCTTCTTTTCCCCTTTCCATTGAAAATTGTAAAAACGGCTCCATTGGTATCTCAAACAGTTCACAGATCAGTTCGGCTTTTTCCTGCCGGTATTTTCCATAGCCATGCTGTTTTCCCGTTACGTTGGTTCCGATTTCATACACTTCTGCTGCATATTTTTTATGCTTCTGCCAGAAGCTTTCCATTTTTAACACATCCGTTTCCATTGTTTAGCCAGCACTCCCTCCTGCTTCGACAGATGCCGCTGCAATTTCAGGAACATCCGTTCCCGCTCAATGCCACTGTGGATCTGCTTCCATACAGCCTTCCTATCTCCCTGCTTCGCATAAAACTTCTGACAGGATGACTGCTGACACCGGGCATTACATGCCAACGCTTCATTCACAATCTCCAAAAGATTTAGACAACGTGAGAAACAGGCATCTTCTCCCGGACGGATCACAAAAAATCCATTGACCCGTATCGAAAGTTTATATCCCTGTCCCAGTAAAAACAGCAGCAATACAGACCATTCATTTTCAAAAAAACCAGGCTTGGCTCCAGCATCTGTGCATATGTTTGTAATGCTTTCATGTCCTAATCCTTCCTCTGCCTTCTGCACGTTATATTCTCCGACCAGACGGTCGATGGTCTCTCTCCATAAAAAAAATTCCAGTTCGATCCGTCTAAAATGTTCCTTCCGGTAGATCATCTGGCAGATTTTTTCCTCTTCCTGTGTGGTCAGGCTTAAAAATTGCCCCATATACCATTGATACTTCTGTTCATCTTTCAACATCGGCAGATGATATTCGGAAAGCATCCGTTTTTGTATGACCTTAATCCGCTGCCGGATCTGCTGCCATAACTGTGCATATGCCCTGGCGTACCTTTGATCCCATTCAAGATTTGGAACAAGCTCCCGGTTTTTGTTCAGGATATAAATCTCATCCTGCAATTTCTGGAAACGCTGCCGCAGATCCATACTCTTGACACAGTCCTGAAAAACCGCATAATCCATGGCATTCCCTCCTTTCTCTTTGCTAGATTCATTTATATAAACAGGATTTCTCCCGATCGTGATTGGATTGATTCCGAGCGCAGACAACGCTCCACATGATAAGAAATAGTTCTCGCTATTTTTTAGACGTTCTGTATATACAGAATAGATGACCTCTATTAATAGAAATACGTCAGTTCTTCTTTTTCGGAAACTTAAAACATCCCCTGGCAAAATGCCGGAGGATGTTTCATTCCGTTAGATGATATGTTTTTTTCTCAAAAGCTCTTTGATTGCGATGATTCGCTTGCAGATATACTGCTTGGATACTCCTACGCTTTCCGCGATCTCTGAGCGTGTCAGATCATTGTCCGCATATTCAAATACATAATCAATGATCTGCCGGTCGGTCTCATTCTGAAGCACCTCAATAACCATGTCCTCAAATTCACGATCCATCACTTCCTGACACACTTCGGATTCTAAATCATAATCGTATTTTAACTGTTCTGTCCACTTTTCATCGTCATTTCGTGGATGATCCAGAGATTTGATTCTTGCTCTTTGCAATGCTTCCAGCAGATTTCTGGTTACATTTTCGCTTTCCCCGATCATTTCCGCAAGTTCCGCGATCGTAGGTCGCCTTCCATGAAGCAGCTCATAGTCCATGCAGGCACTCTGCAACTGTTGGGTTTTTTTCACGATCCTGGAAGATCGTGTGATTGTGCCATCTTCCGATAAATATTTGGAAACATACTTCCGCACCCAGATGGTTAAGTAAGTCGTAAAACTCGCATTTTTGGTGACATCGAATCGCATGATTGCCTCATACAGTCCAAGCATTCCTTCCTGCACGCAATCTTCAATTTCCCCTTCCATATAATCCTTGAAACTGTAATAACGCGAAACAATGTAGAATACATACTTCATATAAGCCAGGTATAAAATATTTCTGGCATCTACATTTCCCGCCTGGGCTTCCGCTACCAACAGATAGGTATCCTCTTTCGGACTAATATCCGGCACCGAAAGAGCCCATAGTGCATAGTCACGTATTTCTCTCTTATGTTGAAAAATAGAGTTCACTTTTTTATTCCCTGCCATTTTTCTCCCTTCCTTCCTTGCGAAACGAATAGAGTTATGATTCTTTTGTTACGAAATCTCCGCTAAAAAATCTGTCTCCATCTTTCGTCTGTCATTCTCATACTGTCGTGTAAAGATCCGCTCTTCCCGGAAAAATTCTGCATGCATTTGTTTTGTAAGTTTGGAAATCTCGCCTAAAAAGTTTTCTGTATAATATTTGCTTTTCACTTCTGGCAAATGATAATCCCATAAGATATGGCTCAATGGTGCTAACGGGATTCCCGTAATATGTGAGACCAGATCCATACTGAAATTCCGGTCAACATATAATTCCGCAATCTCCCGAATAGACCATTTCTCTTTTAATCGGCACATTACTTTTCTATACGGACTCGCCATTGTGTCTTTCTCCTTCTCACTCGTACATCATAAAATCATTTCTAGTCATTTAAGATGATAACCATTCCAGGCAAACATCACCGGTAACTTCAGTTTATCTGCTGCTCGCCGCATACTTACTGTTAGATAGCTGGTAGTTATGCCAAGTTCTTTTGCTGTTTCGGCTTTTGGAATCCCACGCACTTCATTACAGATTGCAAGAATTCCATTCCTTCTGCATAAATATACTGTGAGTAAGGCAGGATAGCTACAAATACAACG
>CAVKTR010000105.1:0-9358 GCA_963659325.1 Dysosmobacter segnis | reverse complement strand
GAACTGCTCTTTTTCTCTACTCTGAATCTGATACTTTCCTTATGAATTATAACATCGAATGATTGCAATGTGTAGAGGAATGGAAAAAATATGTATTTGCAAATCAGATGTGTTATAATGTCTCCATAGTTTTTTGATTCAGAAGGAGAAAATTATGGAACTCACAATGCTTGGAACCGGAAATGCACTTGTGACGGAGTGCTACAATACCTGTTTTGTATTACAGGAAGATCAGCAATATTTTATGGTAGACGGTGGTGGCGGAAGTATGATTCTGCATCAGTTAAAACATGCCGGAATTAACTGGAAAGATATCAAAACCATTTTTGTGACGCACAAGCATATTGATCATATTACCGGTATCATTTGGATGATGCGGATGATCTGCCAGCACATGAGACAGGGTGAATACGAAGGAGATGCGACAATTTATGCGCATGAAGAAGTGATTGAGTTGCTGAAGGATCTGGCAGAAAAGCTTCTGCAGAAGAAAGATGTTGCATTTATTGGAAAACAGCTGCATCTTATTCCAGTTGCAGATGGTGAGTCTGTCAATATTTTATCACGAAAAGTAACTTTTTTTGATATCCAGTCGACAAAAGCGAAACAATTCGGTTTCTGCATGGAACTGGGAAATGGAGAAAAACTTACCTGTTGTGGCGATGAGCCGTATAATCCATGTGAAAAACAGTACGCAGAGAACAGCACATGGTTATTACATGAAGCATTCTGTCTGGAGAGCGAAGCGGATATTTTTCATCCCTATGAGAAGCATCATTCCACAGTGGCCGATGCAAGTAAACTGGCAGAAGAATTGCAAGTAAAAAATTTGTTGTTATATCACACAGAAGATAAAAATCTGTTGCTGAGAAAAGAACTTTATCAAAATGAGGGAAGAAAGTATTTCAATGGAAAAATTTTTGTACCGGAAGATTTGGAGATGCTGGTTCTTTGAAAAAAATAAAAGGGCAAGTTATCTACTAACTATTTTTATAAAAGCAAAAGAAAATAAGCATGCATAACGATATAGATTTAGTAAATACGATATGTGGAGGAAAATACTTATGAAATGGATGATCGCATCAGATATTCATGGATCAGCATATTATTGCAAAGAATTACTGGAAGCATACGACAGAGAAAAAGCAGACCGATTGTTATTACTTGGTGACATTTTGTACCATGGACCAAGAAATGATCTGCCAAAAGACTACAATCCAAAAGAAGTGATCGCGCTGTTAAACCTGCGTAAACAGGACATTCTCTGTGTGCGGGGAAATTGTGATACAGAAGTCGATCAGATGGTGCTGGAGTTCCCAGTTCTGGCAGATTATTGTGTGATTGCCGATGAAAAAAATGTGATTTATGCTACTCATGGTCATCATTTTAACGAGAAAAATCTGCCGCCGCTTCATAAAGGGGATATTTTACTGAACGGGCATATCCATGTGCCAAAATGTGTGGAACATCCGGATTATATTTATATGAATCCCGGATCTGTTTCTATTCCAAAAGAGAAAAGCTGGCATGGATATATGATTTATGAAAAGGGCGAATTTTTATGGAAAGATCTGCAGGGGACAGAGCAGATGCAGTATAGTTCAAAATAATTCTAAGATATAAAAGAAGCAGAGAATCGAAATTGTACATACCGACCCTCTTGGCTCAAGAAATTTTCATTCGATATAAATGTGAATACAAAGTGCCCCGGCGATTGCCGGGGCATTCTGTTTGAAACTTATAATTTAGGCTGTGTTACTTTTTCCCTTGTTGAACTACCGTTCAAGAAGTAGCGTTTGTGCTTTACCATTTATGTTTTTGACTGCTTTACATTTGCCTTCTTGAATTACATTCAAGAAGTATCGCTCGCAAAAAACGCTCGCTTATTTCTGGTTCTCTTTTGCCAGCTCCTGCATTCTCATAGCACGAACTTTTAACGGCAGACCGAATAATGTAATGAATCCGTCTGCATCGTGATGATCGTAAAGATCACCGGTTGTGAAGCTTGCCAGAGACTCACTGTATAAGGAGTATGGAGAAGTAGTACCAGCTTTGATGATGTTACCTTTGTAAAGTTTGAATTTAACTTCACCGGTTACATATTTCTGAGTGGACTCTACAAATGCCTGAACTGCCTCACGAAGCGGTGTGAACCATTTTCCTTCGTATACGATCTGAGCCATGCGGTTACCCATATCTTTTTTCACATCCATAGTAGCACGGTCAAGTGTCAGCTCCTCTAACTGTTTCTGAGCCTCAAGAAGGATTGTTCCACCAGGAGTCTCATATACACCACGGGATTTCATGCCAACGACACGGTTCTCAACGATATCAATGATACCGATACCATGTTTTCCACCGAGACGGTTCAACTCACGGATGATATCAGCAACTTTCATTTCTTTGCCATTTACTGTTTTCGGAACACCAGACTCAAATGTCATAGTAACGTATTCCGGTTCATCCGGTGCTTTCTCCGGAGAAACACCTAATACAAGAAGGTGATCGTAGTTTGGCTCATTGGCCGGGTTCTCCAGCTCCAGTCCCTCATGGCTGATGTGCCATAAGTTGCAGTCACGGCTGTAGCTCTGATCCATAGCGAATGGAAGATCAATGCCATGTGCTTTACAATATTCAACTTCGCCTTCACGGGAATCGATGGTCCACTTCGGATCACGCCATGGAGCGATGATCTTGATATCCGGAGCAAGTGCTTTGATGGAAAGCTCAAAACGGATCTGGTCGTTTCCTTTTCCTGTAGCACCGTGGCAGATAGCTACAGCGCCTTCTTTTCTTGCAATCTCAACTAATTTTTTTGCAATACCCGGACGAGCCATAGCGGTACCAAGTAAATATTTGTTCTCATATACAGCGCCTGCCTGAACGCAAGGAATGATGTAATCCTCTGCAAATTCATCGCAGATATCTTCAATATATAATTTGGAAGCACCTGAGTACTGAGCACGCTCCTCAAGTCCCTCTAACTCTTTGCCTTGTCCACAGTCGATACAGCAGCATACTACATCATAGTCGTATGTCTCTTTTAACCATGGGATGATTGCTGTTGTGTCAAGTCCACCGGAATATGCTAAAATAACTTTCTCTTTCATTGTAATAGTTCCTTTCTTTCTTATCATTAAGCAGATCTGTCTGTCACAGACCGTTTCTTCTGAATATTTTTCTGAAAACAAATTTACCTTTTGTTTTCGACCTGATTCATCATACTACAATCGGATTCAGAATGCAAGTGTAAATTTATACATATTTTGCTTATAAAAATACATCTTTTTATTCAGGAAGCACAGAATGGCAAAAAAAGTAAAAAGTCCTTTTCATTTGAAAAAACTTGTGCTATTATTTGATGCAGAGCGAAAATCAGGAAAAATCGCAGAATGAATAAAAAACTGAATATGTGTATAAATATGCATTTGCATGTATAAAATATGCAGAACAGAAAAACAATACTTTACGAATTGCGTGAGAAGTATTATTATAAGAAACAGTTCATTCGAGATGAAATCGAAATTAAGGAGGCTGCAAATGATTAAAGCAGGTATTATCGGAGCGACAGGTTATGCAGGAGCAGAGCTTGTACGTATTCTGATGGGACATAAAGAAGTAGAAATTGTCTGGTACGGATCCAGAAGTTATATTGACCAGAAATATGCATCCGTATATCACAACATGTTTGAGATCGTAGATGCGACATGTCTGGATGATAATATGGAAGAGCTTTGCGAGCAGGTAGATGTGATCTTTACCGCAACACCGCAGGGATTTTTAGCATCTGTTCTGACAGAAGAGATTTTATCCAAGACAAAGATCGTGGATCTGAGTGCAGATTTCCGTATCAAAGATGTTGCTACTTATGAAAAATGGTACAAAATTGAGCATAAGAGTCCACAGTTTATTGAAGAGGCTGTGTATGGTCTGTGCGAGATCAATCGTGATAAAGTGAAAGGTGCCCGTCTGGTGGCAAATCCGGGATGTTACACAACCTGTTCTATTTTAACCGCTTATCCGCTGGTAAAAGAAGGACTGATCGATCCGGACACACTGATCATCGATGCAAAATCCGGTACTTCCGGAGCTGGCCGTGGCGCAAAAGTGGCAAACCTGTTCTGTGAAGTAAATGAAAATATGAAAGCATATGGTGTGGCAACGCACCGTCATACCCCGGAGATCGAGGAACAGCTTGGTTATGCGGCTGGCAAAGAGATCGTAATCAACTTTACACCGCATCTTGTTCCGATGAACCGTGGTATTCTGGCAACAGAGTATGCGACCTTAAAGAAGAAAGCAGACGGTTCCCTTCCTACTTATGAAGAATTGAAAGCTGCTTATGATAAATATTATGCGAATGAGAAATTTGTTCGTGTTCTGGAAAAAGATGTTGTGCCTGAGACAAAATGGGTAGAAGGCAGCAACTATGTGGATGTAAACTTCAAGATTGATGAGCGTACCGGCAGAGTCGTTATGATGGGAGCTCTTGACAATCTTGTGAAAGGTGCTGCGGGACAGGCAGTTCAGAATATGAACCTGTTGTTTGGTCTGGATGAAAGCGAAGGATTAAATCTTGTTCCAATGTTCCCGTAAATATATGGAAGGAAACAGGATTTTATGGAAATAAAGATTCGTCCGATGACGATTGAAGATTACGATGAGGTATATGCGCTGTGGATGACCATCAAAGGCTTTGGTATCCGAAGCATTGACGATTCCAGAGAGGGAACCGAGCGTTTCCTGAAACGGAATCCGACCACAAGTATCGTGGCGGAAGCTGACGGCAAGCTGGTGGGCGCGATTTTATGCGGTCATGATGGCAGAACCGGATGTTTTTACCATGTATGCGTAAATGAGGCTTATCGTAACCGCGGCATTGGAAAACAGATGGCAACCGCAGCAATGCGTGCCTTACAGAGTGAACAGATCAACAAAGTCAATCTGATCGCATTTAAGAAAAATGAACTTGGCAATCAATTCTGGCAGGAAGAAGGCTGGAAGATGAGAGACGATGTGAATTATTATGACTTTGTTTTAAATGATGAGAACATTACAAAATTCAATGAATAAAAAGCGATGTTTTCAAATGGATTTTTAGATGAACTTTTGAATGAAATAAAAAGATAAAAATAACAGATACAATGATACCGGATATACATTGAAACAGATGTATCAGGTATCTTACAGGAGGATTGGATCATGAAACAGATTACAGGTGGCGCGACAGCGGCAAAGGGATTTCAGGCAGCCTGCACCGGAGCCGGAATCAAATATGAAAATCGTACCGATATGGCCATGCTTTACAGCCAGGTACCATGTCGTGTGGCAGGAACATTTACGACAAATCTTGTAAAGGCGGCACCGGTACTCTGGGATCGGGATATTGTAAAAAACAGTGAATATGCACAGGCTGTTGTTGTCAATGCAGGTATCGCAAATGCCTGCACCGGACAGGAAGGCCTTGATTACTGCCAGAAGACTGCAGATCAGGCAGCAAAAGTGCTTGGCATTCCGGCAAGTGCTGTTTGCGTGGCATCTACCGGTGTCATTGGAAAACAGCTTCCAATCGACCGTATCATGGCAGGTGTGGAGGCATTGGCACCGAAGCTTGCGGATGGTGTGGAAGCAGGAAATGCGGCAGCAAAAGCCATTATGACCACAGATACACACGAAAAAGAAGTGGCAGTGGAATTTGAAGTTGGTGGAAAAACTGTTACCATCGGCGGTATGTGTAAAGGTTCCGGAATGATTCATCCGAACATGTGCACCATGCTTGCTTTTGTGACAACAGACCTTGCTATTTCCAAAGAATTATTACAGGAAGCACTTTCAGCAAATGTCAAAGATACTTTTAATATGATCTCTGTTGATGGAGATACTTCCACAAATGATACCTTACTTCTGATGGCAAACGGTCTGGCAGGAAATCCGGAGATTACAGAAAAAGGTGCAGATTATGATGCGTTCTGTGAAGCATTGAATTTTGTCAACACAACGCTGGCAAAAATGATGGCAGGAGATGGAGAAGGTGCGACTGCATTATTTGAAGTAACTGTTATTAATGCAGAGACAAAAGAGCAGGCGCAGGTACTTGCAAAATCCGTGATCTGTTCCAGTCTGACAAAAGCAGCTATTTTCGGACACGATGCAAACTGGGGAAGAATCCTCTGTGCTATGGGATATTCCGGAGCAACTTTTGACCCGGATAAAGTAGATCTGTATTTTGAGAGCAAAGGCGGCAAGATCAAACTGATCGAGAACGGTGTTGCACTTGATTACAGCGAGGAAGAAGCAACCAGGATTTTATCCGAGCCGGAAGTAACGGCCATCGCAGATCTGAAACTTGGCGATGCACAGGGAACTGCCTGGGGCTGTGATCTCAGCTATGATTATGTAAAGATCAATGCGGATTATCGTTCTTAAAAATAGAAAAAGTGATTTGTTACAGGAGGACAGTTAGATGAACGAAGATAAATACGAAGCATTACGGGCGAAAGCCGAGGTGCTGATCGAAGCATTACCATATATCCAGCGTTTCAACCGCCGGATCATTGTTGTAAAATACGGTGGAAGTGCCATGCTGGATGAAGAATTAAAACAGCGTGTCATTCAGGATGTGACACTGCTGAAACTGGTTGGTTTTAAACCGATCATCGTACACGGTGGTGGAAAAGAAATCAGCAAATGGGTCGCAAAAGCCGGAATGGAGCCGGAATTTGTAAATGGTCTGAGAAAAACAGATGCAGAGACTATGGAGATTGCAGAGATGGTACTTGGAAAAGTTGGAAAATCTCTGGTATCCATGGTAGAAAAACTGGGTGTTCAGGCAGTCAGCATCAGTGGCAAAGACGGCGGTTTACTGAAAGTCGAGAAAAAATATTCGCAGGGACAGGATATCGGATTTGTAGGTGATGTAAAATCCGTAGATCCGAAGATCTTATTTGATCTGTTAGAGAAAGATTTCCTTCCGATCGTATGCCCGATCGGTCTGGATGACAACTATCAGACTTACAATATCAACGCAGATGATGCAGCCTGCGCTATTGCAACAGCGGTTCATGCAGAAAAACTTGCATTCCTGACAGATATTGAGGGTGTTTACCGTGATCCGAAAGATCCGTCCACACTGATCTCTGAACTGACCGTTTCCGAAGCAAAAGACCTGCTTGACAGCGGTTATGTCGTTGGCGGTATGCTTCCGAAATTAAATAACTGCATCCATGCAGTAGAAAACGGCGTTTCCAGAGTCCATATCTTAGACGGACGTATGGCTCATTGCCTGTTACTGGAAATTTTCACAAACAAAGGAATCGGTACAGCGATCCTTGGAGATGAGGAGGCAAGATTTGACCATGAATAAACAGAATTATATTGATCATGCAGAGCAGGCGCTGCTTCATACTTACAACCGTTTCCCAGTTGTATTAGATCACGGCGAGGGTGTCTATCTGTATGACACAGACAATAAACAGTATCTTGATTTTGCGGCTGGTATCGCCGTTTGTGCTTTCGGATATGGCAAAAAAGAGTACAACGATGCTCTGAAAAATCAGGTAGATAAATTATTACATACTTCTAATTTATATTATAATGTACCAACCATGGAAGCAGCTGAAAAAGCACTGGCTGCCGCAGATATGGATCGAATCTTCTTTACCAACAGTGGTACAGAAGCTATCGAGGGTGCATTAAAAGCAGCAAAAAAATATGCTTACACCAGAGATGGACATGCAGGTCACGAAGTGATCGCAATGCAGCATTCTTTCCACGGAAGAAGTCTTGGCGCATTATCCGTTACTGGAACAAAACATTATCAGGAGCCGTTTGAGCCACTGATCCCGGGCATCCGTTTTGCAGAGTACAACAATCTGGAGAGCGTAAAAGCACAAATCACTGATAAGACATGTGCGATCATTATGGAGACCGTACAGGGCGAGGGTGGTATTTACCCAGCTGATCCGGAGTTCTTAAAAGGTGTGCGTGCACTTTGTGATGAGAAAGACATTTTACTCATTCTGGATGAGATCCAGTGTGGTATGGGACGTACCGGAGCAATGTTTGCATGGCAGAATTACGGTGTAAAACCGGATATCATGACTGTTGCAAAAGCACTTGGCTGTGGTGTACCAGTAGGTGCATTTATGATGACTCAGAAAGTGGCAGACAAATCTCTGGCCCCTGGCGATCATGGAACCACTTACGGTGGAAATCCATTTGTAGGAGCCGCTGTCAGTGCAGTATTTGACATTTTTGAAAAAGACCAGATCATCAACCATGTACATGAGATTGCACCGTATCTGGAGCAGAAACTGGATGAACTGGCTGCAAAATATGACTTCATCACAGACCGTCGTGGTATGGGACTCATGCAGGGACTGGAAATGAATATTCCGGTTGGTCAGGTAGCCGCAAAAGCGTTGGAGAAAGGTCTGATCATCATTACTGCAGGTTCTAACGTGGTTCGTTTCGTCCCGCCACTTGTGATTGAAAAAGAGCATGTGGATGAGATGATTGCAAAATTAGATGAAGTTCTTGCTACGTTTTAAGTAAGTTTTTTATCCGTTTGACTTGAAAAATCGGGCAGACAGTTGTGTTTTCTTTTAGGAAAGCATGACTGTCTGTTTTTACGCGTGCAAGATAAGGAACATTCTTACCGTATAAAAGAGATTTTCCGTATAAAAAATCTGTTTCGTGACATGATAGTAGATACATGCATAAAAATATATCATGAAAAAAGGAAGCGGGATTTATGGTGGGAATTTTAATTGCAATTTTATCAGGAATGCTGATGAGTGTTCAGGGCGTATTTAATACCGATGTGACAAAGCAGAGCAGTCTGTGGGTGGCAAACGGCTGGGTGCAGTTTACCGCATTGGCCGTCTGTCTGGCGGCGTGGGGCATATCGGATCGAAGTTCTTTTGCGGCACTCTGGAAAGTGCAGCCGAAATATGTGCTGGTGGGCGGCGTGATCGGTGCGTTTATTACACTGACCGTTGTAAAGAGCATGAATACCCTTGGCCCGGCGCAGGCGGTACTGTTTATCGTAGTTGCCCAGATGATCACAGCTTATGTCATTGAACTGCTGGGATGGTTTGGAACGGAAAAGGCCGGCTGGTCTGTACAAAAGCTGATCGGAATGGTGATCGCCATCGCAGGTGTAGTCATTTTCCAGTGGGAGCGTAAGGGATAAAGGCAATATTTGAAGTTGAAATCGGAACGCATGCCGTCATACATTTTCAACGGCAAAATCAGGAATTTCTTAATAATTATTTATAGCAAACCTCTTATATAATGCATCCCCTTTACAGCAGTGGTAAAATATAGTGTAGGAGATGATATTATGCTACACAATGAA
>CAVKTR010000104.1:0-9398 GCA_963659325.1 Dysosmobacter segnis | reverse complement strand
GTACTTAGGGCTAGCCGTCGCGCTAGCGACTTGGTACAATAGGATATTATGATCAGATGAATACCTGCTATACACTGCGAAGAAGTGCAAAACCGCATCTGTTCACTCACATGGTGACAGAGTATAACGAAGACTTTGAGACATATTATCAGCAGTTCCTTGCGGACAAAAAGAAATCAGAGGCGACGGACCGGCTGTATTATTACGAAGATGCCAGACCGGATAGTGTCGATGTGTCCACCACACCGGATACTTCCTTTACGGCGATTTCTTACTCGATTCCGGATACGTTTTATCAACGTGGCGGAGACAATATGCGTTATACGCCGTTTACGACTGTCGGACGTTTTTATGAGAAGGACGGCCGCTGGATGCTGCCGGTTACGGGAAGCTTTCATCATGCAGTCAATGATGGATACCATGCGGAGAAATTTTTCCGGTTATTGCAGGAAAATATTACAAAAGGAGTAACGCATGATTGATAAAAATCTCTTTCTTGAGACATTACACGAAGTGGCAGAAATTGCAGCCACATCCGGAGAAAAAATAAAACCTGAGGAAGTACATAAATATTTTGAGGGCATGGAACTTTCCGAAGAACAGGAAAAAATGGTTTACGAATACCTGAACCTGCCGCCGGAGGCCAAAATGGCACAACAGCCGGAGGAAGAAGAGGCCAAAGCAGAAGAACCGGAAACTGTAACGGAGGAAGTTTATTCCACTACAAATTCGCCATCTGAGATTCAGATCCGCGCAGACCATGTGGTAAATGACGACAAAGAAGAGGATGACATTCCACAGCCAAAGGATGTGGAAAAATTATCCGATTCCGCATATTACAAAATGTATCTGGATGAAGTCAGAGGACGCGGAGAAGCCAATGAGGCAAAGATGCGTGAACGGTATACAGCCATTCTGCAGGGCGACCAGAGTGTGGTCAATGATATCGTAGATGGCTGGCTGATGCGTGTCATTCATATGGCAGGCATGTATGAAGATGTGCCAGTAAATATGGAAGATCTGATCCAGGAAGGAAATATGGCACTCTGGATGGCACTTGGAGCGTTGCCGGAACTTTCAAGCGCATCTGAGGTGGATGGCTATCTGGAAAAACAGGTAATTGCAGGATTTGAGGCATATATCCGTGAGATTACCGGAGATAGCGATCAGGTGCAGGCGGTGCTTGGAAAGGCGGCATTGCTGCATGAGGCACGGAAATATCTGGCGAAGGAGAATTCCGAGGATCCGTCCATTCGACAGCTGAGTGAGTATACACATATTTCACCGGAAGAAATACAAGATATATTGGCGCTCCAGAAGCAGAAAACGGAGTAGTATGTAACAGAAAAAGCACAAGCTGGAACAAAACTCCAATGCAGGCACGAATGATTTTCTATCTTCGCTGCGCCGCTGATGTCCGACCGCTTACGCGAACTCACCAACAGCAAAACCAGCTGTTGGCTCAGACACACTCCAGCGGTCGGGCTATGCTCGCTACGATGACGAAAATCAGTCTACTGCCTTGGAGTTTTGATTCCAGCTTGTTTTATTTAGACTGTGGAATCGTGTTTCATAGATGCATATAAGATAATGGTACAATATAAGATGTGTCGATTGGGAGTTGTACATTGTATGGATGGGTGTACACTGGATGTATATATTCATAACTGAAATGCGAAAACGAAGACTCCTTCTGCAACAAGCGATTCAGTAAGCGACTGAGTTTTGCGAGTTTTGCGCGAGCGGGAAATGACCAGCTTTTATCGGAGTTGGAAGTAAATTCTATCAAGTCGAACCAAAGTGAGATCTGGCGTGTAATTCTCGTCAGCGTAAGCTGACAAAATTCCACTGAGAATTACTGCGCATCCACGCGGAGCATTTATCTCAGTCTGGAAGACTGAGGTAAAAAACCGAAGCAAAACGAGGGCAGCGAACGGCTAGCGGTTGCAGAAGGAGTCTTCGTTTTCGTTTCATAAATATAAATTTTTAGCCAATTCCCTTACGGCTCCTGCGGCAACAAATAATTCGTGAAGAGCGGAATAACCAGATTTAAATTATCTTTTTTCCACACGGCCACGAGGTGCAGCGGATCCGTCTTATAAAACGGCAGCGACAGCACCGCCGTATTGGAATTGGAAATACAGTTTTCATCCAGCACGGAAAATCCCAGTCCGGCCTCCACCTTCAGGAGGATATTCTGGATAGAGGTCGCATAGATCGTATGCGCCGGCGTAAATCCATGCCGCTCACAAAATTGCACGATATTGTTGTAAGCACCCCGGGAAATGGACGGATCAATGGCGATCATTGTCTCGGTGCTTAAGGCATCAAAGTGCAGATTGTTCTGTTGCGCCAGTGGATGTGCCTTTGAAATAACACACTTCGGCGTGGATTCAAAGAACACCTGATAAATGACATCCTCTGCCGGATAATCAATGATATCAAAATCCAGTGTCAGTGCAATGTCGATGCGTCCGTTTAGCACAGATTCCCGCAAATCATGAAAATTGCCGCTGACAATATCGATACGGATATTCGGATGATTTTCCCGCAGCAGATGCAAGGCATGGGGCAGGAAATTCTCGGAACGCTGTGTTTCAATGACACCGAGTACGATGGAACCGTTTTCTCCGAGTTCCGCATTGCGCGCTTTCTGCACAGCGGCCTCACCAAGTTTCATCAGCTTGGAAAATTCTTCATAGAGAATGGCACCGCTGGAAGTGAGCCGGACAAATTTTTTCGTGCGCACAAACAGTTTCATTCCCAGTTCTTCCTCCAGATTGGAGATATTTCGGCTCAGGGAAGACTGGGCAACAAATAAATGGTTGGCAGCTTCTGTAAAATTCAGATATTCAGCTACATTTAAAAAACATTGAATCTGAAAGATGGTCATAATGTTCCTCCGCGAAGCATTGCGATTTCTTCTTTGTAAGGTGGCAGGGTTTTCTTTGGATTTTCAGGATCTGGCAGATAAGGTGTTTCCAGAATTTTTGGGATATCTGCAAAATCCGGGTGATGCACAATGTTGTACAGCGCATCGAAACCAATCTCGCCCTGACCGATGTTTGCATGGCGGTCCTTGTGGGCACCGCATGGATTTTTACTGTCGTTGATATGAAATACTGCGATCTGGTCTTTGCCGATAATGCGGTCAAATTCTGCAATGAGGCCGTCAAAATCATGGATGATGTCGTAACCGGCATCGTGAGTGTGACAGGTATCAAAGCAGACCCGCAGGCGTTCCGGATGACGGACACCATCGTAAATGGCAGCCAGTTCCTCAAAATTGCGGCCAATTTCTGAACCTTTTCCGGCCATGGTTTCCAGTGCGATGCAGCAGTCGGCGGATTCTTCCAGAACTTCATTTAATCCCTTGATGATCTGGGCGGTTCCGGCCTCAACGCCTGCGCCCACATGGGAACCAGGATGCAGGATCAGAATCTTGCTTTTCATTGCGGCGGTCCGCTGCACTTCTAACGTGAGAAAGTCTACCGCCAGTTCAAATATTTCCGGTTTCACGGTATTTGCCAGATTAATGATATATGGGGCATGTACGACAAAATCGTCGATGCCGTATTGCTTCATGGATTCCCATCCGGCTTCAAGATTTAATTCTTCCACCGGTTTGCGCCGGGTATTTTGCGGAGCACCGGTATAAAGCATAAATGTGTTGGCGTTATATCCGGCAGCTTCTTTGACAGAATTTAAAAACATGTCCTTCCTTGACATGCTCACATGAGAACCTATTTTCAACATAAGTTTTTCCCCTTTTTTTATATGTATCAAGTATAGTACAAAATCGGGTGTTTGACTAGCGGTTTCCGTGGAATCTTCCGCTAATTATTAAAAGTTATTACAAGATTGTTATTGGCAAATGGAAGGAAATTGGTTACAATAAAAGATACATCTGTACGATGAGAATAATGATTGTAGTTTCTATGCTTTAAGCAAGAATTCTGAGATTTTTTTTGAAAAAGTGGAAACTGCAGGCAAAATTTGGGAGAGGATAATAAAAGAATGCCGAAGTTTGAGGTAGAGTTAAAAAAAGTAGTGGATGATTCTTATGAGATCGAGATCGGATATGGTCTGGCAGATCAGGTGATTGAAGACCTGAAAAACGGACTTGTGGGAAACATTCATAAATTTGCGATTATTACAGACAGCAACGTGGAACCTTTGTATGCGCAGCAGCTGGAGCAGAAACTGCTGGATGCGGGATATCAGACCAGTGTTTTTGAGTTTCCGGCAGGAGAAAAAAGCAAGACACGACAGACAAAGGCGATGATTGAAGATTCCATGCTGGAGAGAGGCTATCGCCGTGACTGCTGTATTCTGGCTGTTGGCGGCGGTGTCGTGACGGATCTGGCAGGATTTATTGCAGGTACTTACGGAAGAGGCGTGCCATTTATCAATTATGCGACAAGCCTGCTGGCAGCCGCTGATGCATCTGTTGGAGGAAAGACTGCGGTGGATACGCCCCTTGCGACAAACCTGATCGGACTGATCAACCAGCCGCAGAAAGTGTATCTGGATCTGGAATCCTGGAAGACACTGCCGAAACGTGAGATTTACAGTGGTCTGGCAGAGACCATCAAACATGCGTGTCTGGCTGATGCGGGATTTTTTGATTATCTTGAGGCACACATGGATGATATTCTGGCACTGGATCAGGCAGCCTGTGAGCACATTGCGGAGAAAAACTGCAGCATCAAATATCATGTGGTCATGAAGGATGAGCGTGAGGCCGGGTTGCGTGAAGTATTAAATCTGGGACACACAGTTGGCCGTGCTGTGGAGACGGTCAGTGAGTATCACCTGTTGCATGGAGAAGCTGTGTCCATCGGTCTGGTGGCAGAAGTGAAGCTGTCACAGCAGCTTGGCTATATGACGCAGGAGCAGGTTGATCGTGTCATCGCACTGCTGAAACGCGCAAAACTTCCGACGGAGATTCCGGATTATATAGACCGGGAAAAACTTGTGAAAAAACTGTACACGGACAAAAAAGTACGTGACGGAAAGCTACGTTTTGTATTGCAGGATGGAATTGGCGCAATTGTATGTTTTGGAGAAAATGTATATGCAACTCCGATTTCAGAGGAGACTGCCCGCGGAATCATTATGCAGTTATAAGGTGAATTAAAGCACAAAAATGGAATGATTACTTCCATAAAAATGTCTCGAAGAACTGCAGCTATATGAGAATGAATGCAGATTGTGTTAGGCGAAGTATTAGAACGGGGCATTATAGTTTGGAGGCAAACAATTGACATGAGGTATGAACGAATAAGAGAGGAAGGCGCTGCTGTTTTTTACAATGTGTTTGAGAATGGGAAAAAAGCAGCAGAGTTTTCTTATGCAATGGAATCGCGCGGAATCGGACCCCGCAGGAAAGAGTTCTGGATCCGGCGGATCCGTATGGAGCAGGATTATCTGGATTATACATATCTGGATGCGGTGCTGCAGTTTTTGCAATATAAATGCTGGTGTAACGGCTGTATGTCCATGTATGTGCAGGTGAATTCTGTAAATCTGATGGATATGGAACGCTATCAGCGCTACGGTTTTTATATGATGGCGGAGCAGGTATCAGACAGTGCCCGGGGAGCGACTGCCTGTAATTATGTGCTCAAATATCTGTTGCCACGGGAGTGGGAAGAAATGATGAATACAAAGGAGAGGGCTTTTTATTATGAAGGAAAGAGATAAATTCGGATCCCGGCTGGGGTTTATACTTGTTTCGGCCGGGTGTGCGGTCGGACTGGGAAATGTGTGGAAATTTCCCTATATTTGCGGTCAGAACGGCGGTGCGGCGTTTATACTGATCTATCTGGTATTTCTGACAATCCTTGGTCTGCCGATTCTGATCAGCGAGTTTGCGGTCGGACGCGGAAGCCGTCTGGGAGCATCAAAAGCATATGAAAAATTAGAACCGAAAGGAACAAAATGGCATCATTTCAAATGGTTTTCCATTTTCGGAAACTATCTGCTGATGATGTTTTACACCATGGTTGGAGGATGGATGCTGTTTTACATTTACCGCAGTGTCAGTGGTAAACTGGCAGCCATGTCTTCGGATGAAGTAGCGACAGCGTTTTCTGATATGCTGGCTTCTCCGGGAATCATGGTCGGCTGGATGGTTCTGGCAGTTCTCATTTCATTTGGTATCTGTGCACTTGGTTTACAGGGAGGAATGGAAAAAATCATGAAGATCATGATGAGCAGTCTGATCGTATTGATCGTCGTTCTTGCTGTTCATTCGTTAGTGTTACCAAATGCGATGGAAGGTGTAAAATTTTATCTGGTTCCGAATCTGGATGCGATCAGAAGCCGCGGACTTGGAACCGTGGTATTTGACGCTATGACGCATGCATTCTTTACACTGAGTGTCGGTATCGGTGCCATGGAAATTTTCGGAAGCTACCAGAAACGGGAGCATTCCATCCCGGGTGAGGCAAAAAATATCGTCCTTCTCGATACGTTTGTTGCATTGATGGCAGGATTTATCATTATTCCGGCATGTTTCGCATATGGTGTACAGCCGGATGCAGGTCCGTCGCTGCTTTTTATCACCTTACCAAATGTGTTTAACAACATGGCAGGTGGCAGAGTATGGGGAACCTGTTTCTTTATCTTTATGTCTTTTGCGGCGCTGTCTACCATCATTGCTGTATTTGAAAATATTATATCTTTCTATATGGATATGGGCGGCTGGAGCAGAAAAAAAGCAGTTCTGTTCAACATTGTGCTTATTATCGCGTTGTCTCTGCCAGCGGTACTTGGATTTAACCTGTTATCCGGTTTCCAGCCGATGGGCGCAGGAACTTCTGTGATGGATCTGGAAGATTTCCTGGTATCCTACAACCTGCTTCCACTTGGAAGTATGATCTTTGTCCTGTTCTGTGTGAAGAAAAACGGTTGGGGATGGGATAATTTCCGCAAGGAGGCAAACGAAGGAAAAGGTATGAAGATTTCCAACAAACTTCAGTTTTATATGACCTACATCCTTCCGGCGATCATTGTTGTGGTATATCTGAAGGGATATTATGACACGTTTGCGAAGATGGGAACAAAGGTTTTAGCAGGATGGATGGCATTTGCAGTAGCATTGCTGATCATAATTTTTACCCTGTCTTCCTTAAAGAAAAAAGAGAAATAGTGAATGTTCGGAGCCATGTCATTGTTGCATGGCTCTGACTTATGAGGAGATTACGGGTAAAAAACCGGAGACAGCGGCGATTCATGCCGGAGTGGAGTGTGGTATTTTCAGTGAAAAACTGCCGGGACTGGATTGTATTTCTTATGGACCGCAGATCAATGATATTCATACGATACGGGAGAGGATCAGTATTTCTTCGGTGAAACGGAATTGGGAGTTGACGCTGGCGGTGTTGGAGAAGTTGAGAAAGTGTGAAATGTAGTGGCTGAAGAGAACGTATGGGAGAAAAAAGTAATTAAATATCGCAGGTTGTTTCATCAGTACCCGGAACCGGGGTGGTTGACCTTTTTTGCAACAATTTTTATTGCAGAGCATCTGGAAAAGGCTGGTTTTGAAGTGCATGTTGGTAGGGAAATCTTGAAGGATGAGAAACGGATGGATCCGCCAACGGAGAAAGAGACAACTACCTGGGAACAGCGGGCAGTGAAACTGGCAGCAGAGCAGGGAATCGCGGAAGAGAAAGTGACGGACTGGATGGCACGGATGGATCATCGTGCTGGAATTGTGGCAATTTTGGATACAAAACGGGAAGGCAAGACGAAAGCTTTTCGGTTTGATATGGATGCATTGACTGTGGCAGAAAGTATGGATGCGGACAGAGTTCCGGTGAAGGAGCAGTTTGTTTCACAATATCAGGGTGTTTCTCATGCCTGCGGACACGACGGACATATGGCACTTGGACTGACTTTTGCAGAATATCTTGCAGAACAATACCGCAAATCGATGAAAAGCGTGGGAAAAGTGTCAGATCGAGAATCAGCGCAGAGCATACAGGCCGAAATACCAGCAGAAGTGTACGGCCGTTATATGTTTATTTTTCAACCGGCGGAGGAAGGTGTGCGCGGTGCTTTTGCTTTCCGTCATCAGTGGAACTTTGGCAAAATAGATGAACTGTATTGCTGCCATATTGGATTTGCACCGGAAGATACATTTGTGGCAGGAGCGAAGGGATTTTTTGCTACCAGTAAGTTTGACGTGATTTTTACCGGAAAAAGCGCTCATGCAGGATTGGCACCGGAGCGGGGACGCAATGCTCTGTTGGCAGCAGTGAAGACCACCATGGATATGCAGGCATTTCCGCGGCCGAAAAGTGGAATTACACGACTGAATGTGGGAAAACTGGAAGCCGGAGAAGCCCGTAATACGATTCCTGCTCACGCAAAAATGATCGTGGAGATAAGAGGCGAAACTGGTGAGCTGAATACTTATATGAAAGAACAGGCGCTTTCCACTATCGAGCAGGCGGCTAAAGAGTATGGCGTTACATATGAAGTGAAGTTTCAGGGAGAGAGCGTCAGTGCAGCCAGTGATGAAATCCTTAGTCAGGAAGTACTGGCGGTGGCAAAGCAGACTGGTTGTTTTTCTGATTATATGCTGACGAAAGATTTTGGAGCCAGTGATGATGGAGCCGTATTTATGGATATGGTAGAACAGCAGGGCGGAAAGGCTGTATACATGCTTTTGGGCACAAAAATAAAAGGTCTGCACCATGAATCAGTGTTTGACTTCGATGAAACAATATTAAGAAAAGGGTTTGAGTTATATAAGAATATATTTGAATATGTATAAGTGTGAAAGACTATTCTTCATAATGATACTTAGCAGAATAGATAATTAAATTATTATTTTGATCGAAATTATATATCAATCGATGCTCATCGGTAATACGTCGGCTATAACCCGGACGATATTTCAAAGGTTCGGGTTTGCCGAGTCCTTTCATTAACCCCTCCTGACAAAGTGATTTGATCAGTTTGTTGATTCTTTTGATTTTTTTCCTGTCTTCTTCCTGCCACCATAAATAATGCTCCCATGCGGTAGGCGTAAATATGATATTTCATTTCATATTATTCGTAGTCCCCCAGTTCTTCTAGGGATTTTACAATAAATCCACCGGCTTTGGCTTCAGCGAGAGATTTGTCCAGCATAGCCAGATATTCAGCGTTTCTTTTGGCTTTTAAAAGTTCATTGTATTCTTTTTCTGATATCATAACTACATTTTCGTTTTTGGGTCTGGAAACAATGATAGTTTCGCCGTTAAATACTTTTCTGCACCATTCTTTAAAGTTGGCACGTACACTCATGCTTTTTACAGCTAACATTTTATAACCTCCATTCTTGAAAAAGTAAAAAAGTGTCTTCGACACTTCAACTCCCCTGCCCCTCAATCATGAGGGGGAAG
>CAVKTR010000103.1:0-9571 GCA_963659325.1 Dysosmobacter segnis | reverse complement strand
CCACCATTGGCGCAATTGAATAGCGCTTGCAATTATAAATCCAGTGTGTTATAATGCAGAAATGACTGTGAGTAGTTGAAGTATATCTTTTTCAAAGAAATTACACATGACTGCATATATATAAAGGAGGAAATTGTCAGAATGAGCGTACAGGTGGAAAAGTTAGAAAAAAATACAGCAAAGCTTACCATTGAAGTGGCAGCAGAAGAGCTGGAGAAAGCACTTCAGGAAGCATATAACAGACAGAAAAAAAATATCAGCATGCCGGGATTCCGTAAAGGAAAAGTTCCGAGAGCTATGGTAGAGAAAATGTATGGCGCAGGCGTATTCTATGAAGACGCAGCAAACGCACTGATCCCGCAGGCATATGCTGATGCGGCAAAAGAGTGTGGAGAGGATATCGTATCCAGACCGGTTATTGATGTTACTCAGATTGAAAAAGGCAAACCGTTCATCTTCACAGCAGAAGTTGCTACAAAACCGGAAGTAACACTTGGAAAATACATCGGTGTGACAGTTACTAAAGTAGACGGAACTGTAACAGATGAAGATGTGACAGCAGCAATCGACAAAGAGCGTGAGAAAAATGCAAGGACAATCAACGTGGAAGATCGTGCGATCGAGAACGGTGATACCGCAGTGATCGATTTCGAAGGATTTGTAAACGGTGTTGCATTTGAAGGCGGCAAAGGTGAGAACCATTCCTTAGAGATCGGTTCCGGAAGCTTCATCCCGGGATTCGAGGATCAGCTGATCGGCAAAAATGCTGGGGATGATGTGGACGTAAATGTTACATTCCCGGAAGAGTATCATGCAGAAGACCTCGCTGGAAAAGAAGCTACATTCAAAGTTAAAATCCATGAGATCAAAGCAAAAGAGATTCCGGAGCTTGATGATGAGTTCGTTCAGGATGTATCTGAGTTCGATACTGTTGATGAGTACAAAGCTGATGTAAAAGCTAAATTAGAAGAGCAGAAACAGAACGAGATCAAACGTGCATACCAGGATGAAGCAATCGACAAGATCGTAGACAAATCCACAATGGAACTTCCGGATGCAATGATCGATACACAGTGCGAGAACATGATCAACCAGTTCGCACAGCAGATGGCTCAGCAGGGTCTGTCTATGGATCAGTATCTTCAGTTCTCCGGTCTTTCACTGGATCAGTTAAAAGAACAGGTTCGTCCGGACGCAATCACACGTATCAAGAGCAGCCTTGTTCTTGAGCAGATCGCAAAAGAAGAGAATATCGAGATCACAGATGCAGATGTAGATGCTGAGATCGAGAAAATGGCTAAAATGTACAACATGGAAGCTGACAAGCTCAAAGAGTACATGGGCGAGGATGAGAAAGAGAACATGAAACAGGATCTGGCAGTTCAGAAAGCAGTTGAGCTGATCACAGAATCTGTAAAACCTCGTGCAAAAGCAAAAACAAAAAAAGAGAAAGAAGCTGAAGCAGCAGAGGCAGAGACAGCTGAATAATTCTCGGACAGAGCAGGAATGTTAAGTCCTGTATCATAAAGTGAATAATACAAAAGCAGATCGTGCCGGCGAGGCCGGTCTGCTTTTCATGTTTAATAGGAGGTAGCAATATGAGTTTAGTACCTTACGTCGTTGAGCAGACAAGCAGAGGCGAGCGGAATTATGATATTTATTCCAGACTGTTAAAAGATAGAATCATTTTCCTGGGAGAAGAAGTAAATGAGACAACAGCAAGCCTGATCGTAGCACAGCTTCTGTTCCTTGAGTCTGAAGATCCGGGCAAAGATATCCAGTTATATATCAACTCTCCGGGTGGAGTTGTTTCCTGTGGTCTGGCTATTTACGATACCATGCAGTACATCAAATGCGATGTTTCCACAATCTGTATCGGTATGGCAGCAAGCATGGGCGCTTTCTTACTGGCAGGCGGAACAAAAGGAAAACGTTACGCACTTCCGAATGCTGAGATCATGATCCATCAGCCGTCCGGCGGAGCAAAAGGACAGGCTACTGATATCCAGATCGTAGCAGAGAACATCCTGAAGACAAAAGAACGCTTAAACCGTATTTTATCCGAAAATACAGGCCAGCCTTACGAAGTAGTAGCTGCAGATACTGAGCGTGATAACTATATGACTGCAGAAGAAGCAAAAGCTTACGGTTTGATTGATGCCGTAATCACAAACAGACAGTAAAATGTAGCGTGGGAGTAAGATTGAATGGCAGGAAGAATAAATCAGGGCGATAAAGTACGTTGCTCTTTTTGTAATAAAACCCAGGATCAGGTGCGTAAACTGATCGCAGGCCCGGCAGGTATCTATATCTGCGATGAATGTGTCGAGACCTGTAGAGATATTCTGGAAGAAGAGATGCAGGATTATATGGAAAGTGACAGTATGGATATTAATCTGCTGACACCGGAAGAAATCAAGGCATTTCTGGATGACTATGTCATTGGACAGGATGAAGCAAAGAAAGTATTATCCGTAGCGGTATACAATCATTACAAACGGATTCTGGCAGAACCGGATCTGGATGTAGAACTGCAGAAAAGTAATATCCTGATGCTTGGACCGACAGGTTCCGGCAAGACATTACTGGCGCAGACATTAGCAAAAATCCTGAATGTACCGTTTGCGATCGCAGATGCAACCACATTGACAGAAGCCGGATATGTCGGTGAAGATGTGGAAAATATTCTGTTGAAGATCATTCAGGCCGCAGATTATGATGTGTCCAAAGCAGAGTATGGTATCATTTATATCGATGAGATCGATAAGATCACACGTAAATCCGAAAATGTATCTATCACAAGAGATGTCTCCGGTGAAGGTGTACAGCAGGCGTTGCTGAAGATCCTGGAAGGAACCATTGCATCTGTTCCGCCACAGGGCGGCAGAAAGCATCCGCAGCAGGAACTGATCCCGATTGATACTACCAATATTCTCTTTATCTGTGGTGGTGCCTTCGAGGGAATCGACCGTATTATCGAAAATCGTATGGATCGTGGTTCCATCGGATTTAACTCTGAACTGGCAGGAGAAAATGATAAAAATATCAGTGAACTTCTGAAAGATGCGCTTCCGCAGGATTTTGTGAAATTCGGTATGATTCCGGAGTTTATAGGACGTGTGCCGATCACGGTTTCTCTGGAAGCACTGGAGCGTGAGGATCTGATCCGCATCTTGAGAGAGCCGAAAAACTCTCTGTTAAAACAGTATCAGAAACTGTTCTCCTTAGACGAGGTAGAGCTTGTTTTTGAGGATGATGCTCTGGAAGCAGTGGCAGATCTGACGATCAACCGTAAGACAGGTGCGCGTGGTCTGCGTGCCATTATGGAAAATGTTATGATGGATCTGATGTATCGGATTCCGTCTGACAAAAATATTAAAAAATGCACGATTACAAAGGATATGGTAGAGGGAAAAGGAGAAGCCATCCTCGAGTATCGTAATAATGCAATTGAAACTGAGAAATAAAAAGAGGGAAATACAGCTAAAAAGTGTTTTCCGTTTTGCAAGGGCGGGGTCAGATATGGCGCCGCCCCTTGTGGCATTTTCGTGATAGCACATAAATTGAAAGAAAAGAGATGTGCGGGATATGAAAATAATTGGAAGGTAACAAAGACTTTTTTGGAAAGTCGGAAAACAGAGAGGAACAACATGGGTGAAATTTTGAAAGAATTACCAGCCGTGATCCTGCGTGGTTCTGTATTGCTGCCGGGTGTGGTATCTCATTTTGATATCAGTGCCCAGAAATCCATTCATGCAGTGGAAGCGGCCATGAACGGAGACAACTGCATTTTTCTGGTAACACAGAAAGATATGCAGACCGAGCATGCGACACAGGATGATGTGTATGCAATTGGTGTCATTGCTGAGATTAAACAGATCGTCAAAATGCAGAATCATGTCGTGCGGGTAATCGTTGAGGCGAAAGAAAAAGCCGAGCTGGCTTATTTTATAGACAATGATGAATTACTGAAAGCGCAGGTTGTGCTGGTGGAGAAAAAAGACGAAAAAGAAGTGCTTGCGCCGGAAGTAGAGGAAGCGATGCTTCGTGCATTGCAGGAAGAATTGCTGAAATATTGTGCTTCCAATCCAAAAATCGGAAAAGAGTTGCAAAAACAGGCAGAAGGATTAAATGAGCTGCATAGCTTTATCCGGATCGTAGCCGGAAATCTGCCGATCAGTTTTGAAAAAAGACAGAAATTGCTAGAGACAGAATCCGTGACAGAGCAGTATGAAGCACTGATGCAGATCCTGCTTTATGAGACAAATATCATGCAGATCAAAAACGAACTGCAGGAAAAAGTCAAAGAGCGGGTGGACAAGAACCAGAAAGAGTACATTCTCCGGGAAGAAATGAAAGTTATCCGGGAGGAGCTTGGAGAGGATAATACTACCTCCGATATCAAGCAGTTTGAGGAAGCTCTGGAAAAACTGGAAGCAGATGAGTCTGTCAAAGAACGGATCCGAAAAGAAATTGCCCGTTTTAAAAATGTGGCAAACAGTCCGTCCGAGGGCAGCGTTGTGCGTGGTTATATCGAGACGTTACTGGATCTTCCATGGAACAAAAAATCAGAGGATAACACCGATCTGAAAAACGCAGAGCAGATTTTGAACGATGATCACTATGGTCTGGAAAAAGTAAAAGAGCGTGTGCTGGAGTTCCTGGCAGTTCGTGGACTGACCAAAGGCGGCGAGAGTCCGATCATCTGTCTGGTGGGACCTCCTGGAACCGGTAAAACGAGTATTGCCCGTTCCGTAGCCCGCGCGCTGGATAAAAAATATGTCCGCATTTGTTTGGGCGGCGTGAAAGATGAAGCGGAAATTCGCGGACACCGCCGTACTTATGTAGGTGCCATGCCGGGACGACTGATTCAGGGAATCCGTCAGGCAGGTGTGAAAAATCCGCTGATGCTGCTGGATGAGATTGACAAAATGAGCAGTGATTACAAGGGCGATCCGTCTTCTGCCATGCTGGAAGTGCTGGATTCCGAGCAGAATTCCAAGTTTATCGACCATTACGTGGATATGCCGGTGGATTTATCCGAAGTGCTGTTTATTGCGACAGCCAACGACGTACATACGATTCCGCGTCCATTACTGGATCGTATGGAACTGATCGAAGTGTCCAGTTATACCGAAAATGAGAAAATGCATATCGCGAAAGAGCATCTGCTGGAAAAACAGAAAGAGAAAAACGGTCTGGAGACAGAGCAGCTTACGATTACCGATGAGGCAATGCATCAGATCATCAGCGGATACACCAGAGAAGCCGGTGTGCGTAATCTGGAGCGAAAACTGGGCGAGATCTGCAGAAAAGCAGCCAGAGAAATTTATGAAGGAAACTGTGCCGCAGTGCATGTGGAAAAGGATCAGCTGGAGCACTATCTTGGAAAAGAACGTTTCCATGTGGACCGCATCAACGATCAGGATGAGATCGGCATCGTGCGTGGACTGGCGTGGACCAGTGTGGGCGGAGATACCCTTCAGATTGAAGTAAATGTGATGCCGGGTAAAGGTGAATTCAAACTGACGGGTCAGCTTGGCGATGTAATGAAAGAATCTGCACAGGCGGGTATCAGTTATATCCGTTCCGTAGGCGAGCAGTATGACATTCCGGAAGAGTTTTTTACAAAACATGATATTCACATCCATATTCCGGAGGGAGCGGTGCCAAAAGACGGTCCGTCTGCCGGTATCACCATGGCAACAGCCATGCTCTCTGCCATTACAAAGAAACCGGTGCGCGCGGATGTGGCGATGACCGGAGAAATCACACTGCGTGGCCGCGTGCTGCCAATCGGCGGACTGAAAGAAAAACTGCTGGCAGCAAAGACGGCCGGAATCCGTACTGTATGCGTTCCGGCGCAGAATGAAGCGGATGTGGCAGAGATTTCTGAGGAAATCAAAGAAGGCCTGCAGATTTGTTACGTGAAAAAAATGGAAGATGTGCTGAAAATAGCAATGAATGGAGAAAACAATGATCATTAAAAATGTTTCACTGGAAACGGTATGTGGTTATACCAGCAAATTACCGGAAAACACGAAGCCGGAAATTGCCTTTGCAGGAAAATCAAACGTGGGAAAATCTTCCCTGATCAATGCATTGATGAACCGCAAGGCACTGGCGCGTACTTCCGGGCAGCCGGGCAAGACACAGACCATCAATTTTTACAATGTCAATGACGAGCTGTATCTGACCGATCTTCCGGGATATGGTTTTGCAAAAGTATCCCAGAAAGAAAAAGAAAAATGGGGAACCATGATCGAGAATTATCTGAACAGTTCCGAACAGCTGCGGGCTGTATTTTTGCTGGTGGATATCCGTCATGAGCCTTCCGCAAATGACAAAATGATGTACGAGTGGATGGTATATCAGGGATTCCACCCGATCATCATTGCCACAAAAGCGGATAAGATCAAGCGCAGTCAGCTGCAGAAACAGTTAAAAGTGATCCGTCTGGGACTGAACACAGAAAAAGGAGCCATCCTGATTCCGTTTTCTGCTGAGACAAAGCAGGGAAGAGAGGAAATCTGGGATCTGGTGGATCAGATTTTAGCATCTTCAGGAGAGACAGATGAAGAATAAATATGTATTTACGGCAGTTTTGCTGGCGGCGATCCTGTTTGCCGGAAGTGTGCTGACCATGGCTTATGTCAGGACGGAGCAGAAGAAGGAACAGGCGAAAGACGGCGATCTGCTGGTGGTGACATCTTTTTATCCCATGTATGTTGCAGCAGAAAATGTCATTGGAGATGTGGAAGGTGTGACGCTGAAAAACTTAAGCGAACCGCAGACCGGCTGTCTGCATGATTATCAGCTCACGGCAGCAGATATGAAACTGCTGTCCAAGGCAGATGTATTTATCGTAAATGGCGGTGGCATCGAGAGCTTTTTATCTGATGTGGCAGAATCCTATCCGAATCTGAAAATCGTTCAGGCTTGTGATGGCATTGATTTACTTGAGTCTGCAGAAGGAACCGAGGAATCCCATGATGATGATGCCAACTCTGATACAGATACCGATTCAGATGAGCATTTGCATGAAAACGAAGATGCACATGCAGAAAATGATGATCATAGCGAAGATACAGACATATATGCAGACACAGATGATCATAGCGAAGATACAGACATATATGCAGACACAGATGATCATAGTGACGAAGCTGATTCACATGTAGATTCTGATTCTCATAATGAGGATGCTGACCATGAAGATCATGACCATTCTGAGCATTCTCATGGGGATGAAAACGCCCATGCGTGGATGAATTTAGCAGATTATCAGATTCAGGTACAAAACATCTGTAACGGACTTTCTGAAGTAGACAGCACTCATGCGGAGCAGTATGCCGAAAATGCACAGACCTATCAGGGAAAAGTGCAGGAATTGCAGCAGGAGGCAGCAGAACTGGCTTCACAGATCGCATCACAGCCGGTGGTGATTTTTCACGAGGCATATGAATATATCGTGCAGGAATACGGATTGCAGCTGGCAGGAGAGATGAATCTGGATGAAGAACGACAGGTCAGCGCCGGTGAAGTGGCTGATATTCTGCATTCCATCGAGGATAATCATGTTTCTGTTGTGCTTGCAGAAGAACTGTATGGCACGGATATGGGAGAAATGGTGGCGAAACAAAGCGGCGTAAAAGTCGTTTATCTGGATACACTGACACGGGGGGACTATTCAGCAGACAGTTATCTGGAAGGCATGAGAAGCAATATTGAACAGTTGAAAGAGGCATTCCAATGATGAAAAAAATTATACAGCCCTGTGGTCTGCATTGTATCAAAATGCAGGATATCGGTGTGACCATCGGTGACCATACGATTTTGCAGCATGTAAATCTGCATATCCACTGTGGAACCCTGGCAGCCGTTATCGGAAAAAACGGTGCGGGAAAATCAACGCTGATCAAGGCGATCCTTGGCGATATTCCGCACAGTGGAACCATTGAGTTCAAAGACCGCGAAAACGGTCATATGCAGAAAATGAAGATTGGTTATGTGCCGCAGTCGCTGAATATCGAAAAAAAGACACCGATCAGCGTGTATGACATGATCGCAAGCTACCAGAGCCGCTATCCGGTTTTCTGGAAAAAGAGCAAAAAAGTATATGCAAAAATAAAAGAACATCTGGCAATTTTTAAGGCAGAAGATCTGATCGATAAACAGGTGTGTAATCTGTCCGGTGGTGAATTGCAGCGTGTGCTGCTGTCCATGGCGGTTATGGATGAGCCGAACCTGCTCCTTTTGGATGAGCCGGTTTCCGGTATTGATCAGAACGGTATGGATCTGTTTTACCATACGATTTCCGAACTGAAGAAGCACTATGATCTGGCTATCATTCTGATTTCCCATGATCTGGATTACGTGGCGCAGTACACGGACCAGGTTATTTTGATCGACGGAACCGTGAAAAAACAGGGAACCGTGCGTCAGGTGTACGAGAGCGAAGAATTTCGACAGGTGTTTGGCAAATTTGATCTGGAAAATTATAAGCCGAGCCGTCAGGTGAAAGAGCAGCAGGAAAAAGAAGAGATTACCATGCCGAAACACAGTCATGGTTTATGGAAGGAGGAAGAGTAAATGAGTGGAATTACCTCCTTATTTCAGTATGACTTTATGGTCAGCGCGTTTATTGCGGTGCTGATTATTACACCGTTGTTTGGTATATTGGGAACAATGATCGTCAACAATAAGATGGCGTTTTTCTCTGATGCGCTGGGACACTCAGCTCTGACCGGAATTGCGGTCGGAGTAGTTTTTGGAATTCCGGATACGAATCTGTCTATGGTGATCTTCGGTATTGCTTTTGCACTGTTGTTAAACTGGATCAAAAGCAAAAGCACAGCATCCACGGATACGATCATTTCCGTGTTTTCTTCCTGTTGTATCGCCATTGGTCTGGCCATATTGTCCCGCGGTGGAAATTTCAGCAAATATTCCAGCCTGTTAGTGGGCGATATTTTGAGTATCAAACGCAGGGAAATCGTGTATCTGTTTTTGATATTCCTTGCTACCATTGTATTCTGGATTCTGTGTTATAACCGTCTGCAGGCGATCAGTCTGCATCGGACACTGGCAAAAAGTAAACATATTCGGATTCGGCTGATCGAGAATCTGTTTTCGGTATTTATTGCGTTGATGGTAATGCTGTCCATTAAATGGGTTGGTATTCTGATCATCAATGCGCTGTTGATTTTGCCGGCGGCGTCCAGCCGGAATATTTCAGAAAACTTAAGAGAATATCATTTCTTTTCGATTTTGTTTTCGATGTTTTCTGGAATTGTAGGATTGTTTATTTCTTATTATACAAATGTGGCTACCGGGCCGATGATCGTGATTATTGCGTCGGTGATTTTCTTTGCGACGTACTTTTACGGCAGAAACCGGTAATTGTTTGTGTGGTGAAAAAATTCAGGTTACTGAAGGCACTCCAATTTATTTTGTCTTGCTGGCTAATAATCGCTCATCAAGAAAAAATAAATTGGAGCGCCATTTACGTCCACAAATATCCTAAAAATTTTTTCACCACACGGCACTGCGTGCCGCACTCATTGGAAAG
>CAVKTR010000102.1:0-9713 GCA_963659325.1 Dysosmobacter segnis | reverse complement strand
CCGTGGGCGCACGGGGAAGCACGAAATGGTGGTTTCCCGGACTGGTTGCTGAAAAAAGGATATAAATTGCGCAGTGATGATCCGGATTATCTGGCTTTGGTGGAACGTTTCTGGAAGAAAATTTATAAAGAAGTAGAAGGAACGCATTGCATTCTTGGTATTCAGATTGAAAATGAATATGGTCATGTGGGTGGCCTGCGTGGCGTTGCCGGGGAGCAGCATATGCGCACGTTGACAAAACTGGCAAAATCAATTGGTTTTGAAGCACCGTATTGGACAGCAACCGGATGGGGCGGCGCGTTACTTGGTGATCTGACACCGGTCATGGGCGGTTATTGTGATGCACCATGGGATGCTCCTGTGGAACAGCTTCCGCCAAACAAAAATTATCTGTTTTCAACGGTGCGAAATGATGGAAATATCGGCAGTGATTATGCGCCGGGCATGGAATTGTCATTTGATAAAGATGCGTATCCGTATCTGACCGCAGAACTTGGTGGCGGTGTGCAGGTGACACATCATCGCAGACCGCGGGTGGCAGCAGAAGATATCGGAGCGATGTCAGTATGCAAACTTGGAAGCGGTTGTAATCTGTTGGGCTATTACATGTATCATGGCGGGACAAATCCGAAGGGAAAATTCAGTACATTGCATGAATGCAAAGCGGTTGGTTCTGCCTGTGACGTGCCGGAGCTTTCCTATGATTTCCAGGCACCAATCCGGGAATATGGTCAGATTTCGGAAACTTCAAAAGAGATAAAATTGTTGGCGCTGTTTGCACATGATTATGGAGAGACATTTTGTAATATGGAGCCGCAGTTTGACGGGGAAGATTGCGAAATAGTACAAAAAGCAGAATGCAAGAAACAATATGATAATGAGGCAGAACAGAAAACAAAAAATTGTGAAAAGTGTGTCAATGAGACAGTAGATTGCGCGGAAAATAATGAACTTGCAGAGAATCCTGTATCAGTACATTCTGGAGATTTTCAGGATGCAGAAGATTTATCCGCATTTCGTATGATTACGCGCAGAAACGGTGATCGTGGCTATTTGTTTGTGAATAATTATCAGCGTGGATACAAGATGACAGAGCATAAAGATGTGACGTTGCGTGTTCAGACAGCAGATGGAGAAATAAGTTTTCCAAAACAGGACATCAAAGATGGGGAGTATTTCTTTTATCCGTTTAACTTTCTTCTGTCAGATGATGTAACATTGCGTTGGATCAACCAGACACCGTTATGCAATATCAACCAGAAACTGTGGTTTTTCTATGGAAAGGAAAAAATGCAGTATGACGTAAATCGGGAGTTATCTGGTCAGGCGCTTATCAGCATGGAGCGTGTATGGGTGAAAAATGCATGGCGCATGAAAAAATATCCAAATATACTGTTTTTCAGTGAGGCACCAATTTTAGAAACAGAAGATGGAATAGAGGTGATTTGCCGCAGCGATCATGCACAGAAAAACTGCTGGATGATTATGGATGCGACAGCAGAAAATGCAGATCTGTGGCTTGCCAATGGTTGGAAAAAATCCGATACCATTCCAGAGTTTTTACATGCAGAAGGTGAGGCATCAGTGATCTGCGTGCTGAGTCATGATTTGACGGCAGCAGATACTCAAACTGTTGTGTCATTTACAGAGATAGATCTGCATACTGAAATTATATCGGAAGAAAAAAATAATTCTCACAAAGCAGTAAAAACAGAGGGAGCCGAGTCAGAAAAATGTGAGATTGACGATGCTACTAAAGATTATCAGGAATATGAAATTCAAATTTCTTATGACAAAGCATATGATGCAGCAAAAGAAAATATTTTTCTTCAGATTGATTTTCAGACAGATCAGGCAGAACTTTACCTGAATGACGAGAAAATCGCTGACCAGTATTATGTTGGAGATATCTGGGAAGTTGGTTTGAAACGATTTGATTTCCCGACCGAATTGACCTTACGATTATATCCATTAAAAGAGAATGCGCCAATTTATCTGGAAACACACCTTGTTTATACAAATGGAGTATGCTGCACGTTGCGAGATATTCATTGCGTATATGAGTGGAAAGAAAAACTATAAAATATAATTTGCTTAAATACAAGATATTAATGGTTGCAAACTGATTTAAGAGATTAAGAAAAAATGCGTTTTGTATCATAAACATGGAAAATATTAAAAATGTCCTTGTTTCTTCAATATGTTAGAAGCAGGGGCATTTTGCCTGTAAATCTGCCCCTTGGAAAACCTCTGCATTTTTGTTATAATGCAACTACTGGACTTTTGAAGGGTGGAGAAAACACATGGAAGAATATTTAAAAGATATATCAGATGGAAAGTTATATAGCAGCAACGACATGGTAAAAGTAGGCTGTCACGACTGCAACGGTTGTTCTGCCTGTTGTCAGGACATGGGAGAGTCCATTTTACTGGATCCGATGGATATCTGGCGCCTGGAGCGGAATCTGGGACAGAGTTTTGAACAGTTGATGGCAGGACCGGTCGAATTGCATGTAGAGGACGGTCTGATCCTTCCAAATTTGAAAATGGCTCCATCTGCAGGCAGTCCGAAATGTTCTTTTTTAAACGAGGCGGGAAGATGCAGCATTCACGGATTCCGACCGGGAATCTGTCGGTTATTTCCTCTGGGACGAAATTATGAAGGGGAAAAGCTGAGCTATTTTCTGCTGACAGATGCCTGTCCGGCGAAAAACAAATCCAAAATGAAAGTAAACAAATGGCTGGAAATGGCTGGAATGAAGGATTACGAGCGATTTTTAGTAAAATGGCATGTGCTCACCAAATCTCTCCGCCAGACCATGCAAAATTGTGACGAAGAGGAAGCAAAACGTAAAAACATGCTGTTTCTTCAGATATTTTATTTTACTCCTGTGCAGCAGGAGAATTTTTATGATGGTTTCTATGAGCGGCTTGAACTGTTTAAGGCACAATTCTAAGAAACAAATATGAATGAGGAGTTTGAATGGGAAAATCTTTATACATAGCAGAAAAACCAAGTGTGGCCCGCGAGTTTGCCAAGGCACTGAAAGAAGATATGCGCACTTTTGACGGCTATCAGGAATCAGAAAACGCGGTCATTACCTGGTGTGTAGGACATCTGGTAACTATGAGTTATCCGGAAGCCTACGATATGAAATTCAAAAAATGGAGCCTGGCGACACTGCCGTTTATTCCGGAAACATTTAAATATGAGGTGATTCCGGGGGTGAGTAAGCAGTTTAAGATTGTATCCAACTTGCTGAACCGCCCGGATGTAGATACGATTTATGTCTGTACCGACTCCGGACGGGAAGGAGAGTACATCTATCGTCTGGTGGAGCAGATGGCAGGGGTAAAGGGCAAAGACCGTCGTCGTGTCTGGATCGATTCTCAGACGGAAGAAGAAATTTTACGTGGTATCCATGAGGCAAAAGACCTGTCCGAGTATGATAATCTGTCCGAATCAGCTTATCTTCGGGCCAAAGAAGATTATCTGATGGGCATTAATTTTTCCAGATTGCTGACATTAAAATATGGCAATACATTGGCTGGTTTCCTGAATCAGAAATACACTGTAATTTCCGTTGGCCGTGTCATGACCTGTGTCCTTGGCATGGTTGTGCGCCGGGAACGGGAAATCCGCGAGTTTGTGAAGATACCGTTTTACCGTGTGTTAAACAGCATGGATTTTGAGGGGCTGACCATCGAGGGCGAATGGCGCGCCGTTCCTGGAACAAAATATTTTGGCACACCGAAGCTTTACAAGGAAAACGGTTTCCGGGAAAAGAAAGATGCGCAGGAACTGATCAACTGGATGAAGAGCCTGGAACCGCAGGAAGCGTCAGTCATGTCCGTGGAGCGCAAGCAGGAGAAGAAAAATCCACCGCTTTTGTATAACCTGGCGGAGCTGCAAAATGACTGTTCCAAACTGTTTAAGATCAGTCCGGATGAGACATTGCGTGTGGTTCAGGAACTTTATGAGAAAAAAGTGGTGACTTATCCGCGTACCGATGCCCGTGTACTTTCCAGTGCGGTGGCAAAGGAGATTTCGAAAAATATTTCCGGATTAAAGGGCATCAATATGGTGCGTCCGTTTGCGGAAGAAATTTTGGAAAAAGGAAGTTATAAGCAGATTGCAAAGACAAGATATGTTAATGACAAAATGATCACCGACCATTATGCCATCATTCCGACCGGTCAGGGACTGGGTTCTATGCGAGGTTTAAATCCGATTTCCCTGAAAGTATATGAAACGATCGTGCGCCGTTTCCTTGCTATTTTCTATGATCCGGCGATTTACAAAAAAGTCAGCCTGACCATGGGAATGGAGACCGAGCGGTTTTTCGCTTCATTTAAGGTACTGGCAGATCCGGGTTATCTGAAGGTGATGGAATATTCTTTCCGTAAGAAAAAAACGGAAGATACCGCAGGCGCAAATGATGCAGATTCCAATGAAAAAAGCGGTGATGCGCATTTGCTGGAACAGATTGCAAAGATCAAAAAAGGCATGACGCTTCCGGTGAACGGTTATGCCATCAAAGAGGGAGAGACTTCCCCGCCAAAACGTTATAATTCCGGTTCCATGATCCTTGCCATGGAAAATGCAGGTCAGCTGATCGAGGATGAAGAGCTTCGTGCACAGATCAAAGGTTCCGGTATCGGCACCAGTGCGACTCGTGCGGAGATTTTGAAAAAGCTGGCAAATAATAAATATCTGAGTCTGAATAAAAAGACCCAGATCATTACCCCAACTTTACAGGGAGAATTAATCTATGATACGGTATCGGCATCCATCAAGTCACTGCTGAACCCGGAATTGACTGCAAGCTGGGAAAAAGGATTAAATTATGTGGCAGAGGGCACGATCACCCCGGACGAATATATGACAAAATTGACGCATTTCATTCAGAGCCGGACAAGTGGTGTGTTGGGACTGCGCAATCAATATATCATCAAGGACTCCTTTGACCGGGTGGCACCTTTTTATAAAAAATCCCGTTAAGGACTGGTGCTAGCTTTTGGAAGAGTATCGTCAGCCTAGGCGGATTAAATTTATCCACACAGTTTTTGATGTTTTCAGCTTAATTGAATGATAAATACTATAATTTAGTTTGTAAGAATATGCATTGTATGCATGAAAAAATGAATAATTATACACAAAAACTGCAAAAAATACTTGATTTTGTGTATTACACCATGTATAATATAGCACGTTAAGCGAAGGAGCACTTTGGGGACTTCACCCGAAGTGCTTTTTAACTATAAAAATCAGTAAAACTGAAGAAAAAACGAGGGAGAGAAGATGAAACCAAATCCAAAGTATTTATCCTTTTACTATCAGACAATGACAGAGTTTCCGGATATCGAACTGGATCCGAAGAAAACAGCACTGCTGATCATCGATATGCAGAATGAATTTGTTCGTAGAGATATGGGTGAAGCACTGCAGTTTAAGGAAATGGGAGAGTGGGAACGCTGGATTCCATTCCATGACAGACTGGATAATGTGACAATTCCGGCCTGCAAAAAGATGCTGGATTATTTCCGTGCAAACAACATGTATGTTACATATGGAAGAATCGCATGCCTGCTGGACAACGGAGAGGATCGCTGTGCCGTACAGAAATCCGAAGGATGGAACGGTATGCTGCTTCCGGTAAATTCCGTAAATGCAGCAATGATCGATGAACTGACTCCACAGGACAACGAGATCGTCGTAAATAAAACCACAGACAGCGTTGTTACTGGAACAAATTATGTACGTCTGATGCAGAACATGGGTATTGAGACAATCGTAGTTTGCGGTATCGTAACCGATCAGTGTGTGGCAAGCACCGTTCGTGACCTGGCAGATAATGATTTTAAAGTAATCTGTGTGGAAGACGGTTGTGCGGCAGCAGATCAGGAACTTCATGATGCAGAGTTAAAGATCATGAATGTAATCTACTGTAACGTATTATCTTCGAATGAAACTATTGAGGTAATCGAGAAAAACCGTAAATAATAACGTGTCTGGTGAACACGAAGTAGATTTTTTGTTGGGGAAGAGAGAAGTAAAAATAAGACGATTCGTCAGGAATCGTTGTTGAGAGAAAGAAGTGTTATAAATGGAACAGGGATTAAAGAAAACGTTGAATTTGCCGCAGTTGATCGCATTGGCTGCCGGCGGAATGATCGCTGCATGGATGGTGGAGATTCAGTACTGGTTCACTTTAACAGGAACCGGTTCCTTATTTGCACTGATTTTGTGTGCGGCATTTGTATTACCTTTATGTTTTATCTATGCGGAAATGACCACAATGCTGCCATATGCAGGCGGTGAAAATGTCTGGGTGTCCAATGCGTTTGGATGGAATACCGGATGGGTCTGCTGCTGGTTCGTATTGTTACTTTATGTTATGGCCATGCCGACGGTATCTTATGGTATTGCCAGCATGATTGGATATCTGCATCCAATTGATGCAGGACAGACAAAACTGATTGCTGCGATCATTCTTGTTGTATGGTTCTTCCTTACAAATAAGGAATTAAAATTTATTGCAAAATTGCAGAGTATCTTATTCTGGGCCACCTTGATCGTATCACTGATAGCTTCTTGTATTTTTATTTTCAGCGGTTCCTGGAGTTTTGCAAATTTCAGAGGAAATCTGTTCCCGTCAGGTGGGAAAGGATTCTCCGCAGCTATCGCACTGCTGATCATGAAATTTATCGGATTTGATCTGATACCGCAGTTATCCGAGGAGGCAAACTTCCCGAAAAAGAAAATGTGGAAGGCTTTCGTGGGTTCCCTTGGGTTTACGGTATTAATTTATGGTATGGCAGTTGTCGGTGTTGGCGGAATTATCTCCCAGGACTGGGTATTAAAAACAGATATCGTAGATCCGCGTGTTGCTGATATGATCGACATGCACTGGCTTGGCATTGTAATCGTTGTCATGGGAACAGGAACCTGTCTGACTACATTGTCCGGTTTCTGGATGTGTGCGTCCCGTACTTTATTCGGTGCGGCAAAACAGGCTCAGTTTACTAAAAAACTGGCAAAAGTAAACAAACACGGTCAGCCGGTTCTGGCAAATATCATCGTAGGTATTTTATCCATCTACTTTACTGTATTTGCGCCGGATGCATGGGTAAATTATATTTATACCATTTACGGACTGACAGCCGGAGTTGTATATCTGCTGGTTGCGCTGTCCTTCCTGAAGCTGCGTCATTCTCATCCAGAATGGGAGCGCCCATATAAACTGCGGATTCCGTGGTTCTTTGGTATTGCATCCATTGTATTCTGTATTTACGTTATTTACGTAACGGTTACAACCATGGATCGAAATGCATGGATCGTTCTGATCGTTTACATTGTGCTTGGAATTCCTTTCTGGGCTTATGCAAAGGCGATGCAGAAAAAAGATCCGAAGAACTGGAAACAGGTTATCATCAATCCGGATACAGAAAAACAGAAATAGATTGTAAATATAAAGGAACTCTGATTTACGTGGCAGATATGTTACGTAGGTCAGGGTTCTTTTTGCGCTGAATAGGATTGAAAACAGTGATTTTCTCATACACGGGTAATTAGGGAAAAAAGGACTGGAAAAACTGTGGCAAACGTGGCACAATAGGATTGATGAAAAACATAGTATGAAAGGACTAAGGCATAAAAATGAAACAGTGTAAGATCACAAATATGTATGATTTAAATGAAACAATTGCAAAAGAATATATGGAGACCGCAGAGTATCCGTGGGAGCTTTTAGACGGACTTTCTGATTATATCAAAAAACTGGGCGCGACTCTGGATCCGGAGAAATATGAGAAACGTGGCGAAGATGTATGGGTTGCAAAAAATGCAAAAGTAGCACCGACCGCATTTCTTGGTAGTCCGCTGATCATTGATGAGGAAGCAGAAGTACGTCACTGTGCATTTATCCGTGGTTCAGCAATCGTTGGAAAAGGTGCAGTTGTAGGAAATTCTACCGAATTAAAGAATGTTATTCTGTTTAACAAAGTACAGGTTCCGCATTACAATTATGTGGGCGATTCCATTCTTGGATACAAAGCACATATGGGCGCAGGTTCCATCACTTCAAACGTAAAATCCGACAAAACACTGGTGGTTGTACGTGATGGCAAAGAAGAAATCGCTACCGGCAGAAAGAAATTCGGCGCAATGCTTGGCAATAACGTAGAAGTAGGATGTAATTCTGTATTAAATCCGGGAACTGTCATCTGTCCGGAGAGCAATGTATATCCGTTATCCGCAGTTCGTGGCGTAGTACCGGGACATTCTATTTACAAAAACCGTAATGAGATCGTAAAAAAGCAGTAATTAGCAGAAACTTATTTGTGCTATTTTTGATACAAACAAAATTTTGTAAAAAAAATGTCATAAAGTACTTTACGAATGACAAAAAATGTGTCAAAATACATAAGGATGTTAAAAAAATAACAAAGTAATCCTGTGCAGAAAACCACAGTTGAAATGCGATAGAAAATAAAATGTGTTTTCTACGAAAAGCAATAGAGGATAGGTATAAGGTATGGGATCTCTTTCAAAAACATTCATACATAGAAAGGAGTTTTACAATGATTTATTCCAAAGAAGTAGAATTGATGTGCCCGGTTGCAAAAGGCGCAAAACATGAACCTGCTCCAATCCCGGAAGAGGGAAAATGGGTTCACTCCAAAAAAATTGAAGATATTTCCGGTTTTACACACGGTGTAGGCTGGTGTGCTCCACAGCAGGGTGCATGTAAGCTGACTCTGAATGTAAAAGACGGTATCATCGAGGAGGCTTTGATCGAGACAATCGGATGTTCCGGTATGACTCATTCCGCAGCGATGGCAGCAGAGATTTTACAGGGAAAAACAATTTTAGAGGCATTGAACACAGACCTTGTCTGTGATGCAATCAATACAGCAATGAGAGAGCTGTTCTTACAGATTGTATATGGTAGAACTCAGAGTGCTTTTTCTGATGATGGTCTGGCAATCGGTGCCGGTCTTGAGGATCTTGGTAAAGGACTTCGTTCTCAGGTTGGTACAATGTACGCAACAAAAGAAAAAGGTGTTCGTTATCTGGAAATGGCAGAAGGCTATGTAACAGGCATTGCTCTGGATGAGGATAATGAGGTAATCGGATATCAGTTCGTAAGCCTTGGCAAAATGACTGACTTTATCAAAAATGGTGATGATCCGAATACTGCATGGGAAAAAGCAAAAGGTCAGTACGGCCGTGTAGCTGATGCAGCAAAAATCATCGATCCGAGAAAGGAGTAATGGACAATGGCTTTATTTGAATCATATGAAAGAAGAATTGACCAGATCAATTCTGTTTTAAATAGTTATGGAATTGCTTCTATCGAAGAAGCAGAGAAAATTACAAAAGATGCTGGTCTGGATGTATACGATCAGGTAAAGAAAATCCAGCCGATCTGTTTTGAGAATGCATGCTGGGCTTATACAGTAGGTGCAGCAATTGCAATCAAAAAAGGATGCCGCAAAGCTTCTGAGGCAGCTGCAGCAATCGGAGAAGGTCTTCAGGCTTTCTGTATCCCGGGTTCTGTAGCAGATCATCGTAAAGTAGGTCTTGGACATGGTAACCTTGGTAAAATGCTTTTGGAAGAGGAGACAGAGTGCTTCTGTTTCTTAGCTGGTCATGAGTCCTTCGCAGCAGCAGAGGGTGCTATCGGTATCGCTGAGAAAGCAAACAAAGT
>CAVKTR010000101.1:0-9782 GCA_963659325.1 Dysosmobacter segnis | reverse complement strand
GATCATGCCTGCCTTATTTGTGGAAGAAAAAGATGGAGATTCGTGTAAGATGAGAGCAAAACAGCCGGAAATTATATATGAGGACGAGGCGGTGATCGTATGCCGCAAGGAAGCCGGAGTGGCGGTGCAGACGGCCCGGGCCGATCAGGCGGATATGGTAAGCCTGCTGAAAAAATACCGCGCGAAAAAGAAAGAAGAGCCATACATTGGCCTGATCCACCGCCTGGATCAGCCGGTGGAAGGCGTGATGGTATTTGCAAAGACGAAAAAGGCAGCGGCAAAGCTGTCGGCGCAGGTCAGCAGCCGCAGCATGGAAAAAGAGTATCTGGCAGTGACTGCAGGCGTACCGCAGCCGGAAAAAGGTGAGTTATGCGATTGGCTGCTGCGGGATGGTAAGACAAATACATCCGCAGTTGTGGCAAAAGGAACACCGCAAGCGAAAGTGGCAAAACTGAGCTATGAAGTTGTGGAAGTGCGGGATGAAGGAGATGCGGCACTGGTGCATGTGTGGCTTCATACCGGACGCCATCATCAGATCCGGGTGCAGTTTGCCCATGCGGGCTATCCGCTTTATGGGGATACGAAGTATGGAATGGCAACGGATACGTACTGCCCGGTGGCATTGTGTTCCTGCCGGATTGCATTTACGCATCCGATAACCGGAAAAGAGATGGAATTTACGATTCGACCAAAGGGAAAAGCATTTAGCTTGCAGTAATATAGAAGAGATTTGTCTTACTTTTGTCTCACATGGTGTGTTATAATTCCAGATGTAAGAAATGGGTATTCCGGACGAATCAGGAAGAAATGGATTGTGCGTAAAATATACTGGAATGCAGTCTTTGTGCCGGGTCTGGAGACATAAAAGTGTGCGGAAAAAAATTAAAGCATGCCAAAAGGAGAGAACTATGAACGAACGTGAAAACAACAAGTTGTATGAAGATGAAGTCAGAGAAAACGAAATACGAGACAAGAAGTTCATTATAAATGAAGATAATGAGCCATCGGGGAATTTAAATCTGAACGATGAAATAGAGAATCGGCCACTACTTGGAAATACGGTTGCTTTGCTAGAAGAATTGAATGGACAGGATTTTGATAATGAGAAATTGAAACAGGTTATTCAGAATTTGCAGGGATATATTAATTATAGGTCAAGAGAAAAAGAACCGATATATGAAGAAGTGAAAAAAGAATTGCAGAAAAAAAGGAAGGAGAAGAAAAAAGAATGGGTGGATATAGAAGTTGACGAAAAAAAAGTAACCCAGATGAAGGGCATAATAAAGAATCTTACCAAGGATTATGAAGGAATTCAGGAATGTATGAATAAGTTGTCTCCGATCATTGATAATATTTCAAGACAATATGAGCAGAAGAAGAAAGAGGCTACCTGTAATTACGCTGTAGATGAAAACCTTAACCTGGACGCTTACCGGAAGTTGGTACGATTTGATTCAGAACGTTTGAAAATGAAAAATTCGGAATTGCTTCAGACATTATCAAAAAAATACTCACAGGAATTTGATGACCTGATTATCGCATTGCAGCCGTTGAGGACGCTGGAAGAGTTGCCAACCACTGAAAAAATCACTGAGATTATTACAAGGACAACGAAGAGGATTGACGATTATAAAAAACATGCAGAAAAGAAAAGCATGATGAAAATGTTACCATGGTCAACAGGAAAGAAACGTTATAATCTGACTAAAGAAATAGAAGAACTTCTAAATAAAACACTGGAAAATTGCAAGGGTTATGAAAAACAGGAGAAATTAATGGAAGAAATTTCTGTACTGGAAAAAGAATCTGAAGAAGCAAAAAAGATGTTGATAAATTTGAAGCGACAGAAAGAAAGTTTGAATACCGAACAGATGTTGCTTCAAAGAAAAGCCGGGATAACTCAAAAAAATAACATGAAAGGCATAGAAAAAGGAGTGCGGATTAAAAACGATAGAGAGATTCAAAGCGAAATGGGTGAAACGGGAATGGTTGGAGGAAGAAAATAGCATTATCAAAGATATACATGGGAGTCAAATTAGGAAGGGATAGTATAATATGAAAATCGAAAAGGTCACGGTTCTGCCTGGAAGGGAACAGACAGGATTGTTTATCAGTGGCAGCAGCGCGGGTAAAAATATTTTGCATACCTGTGAAGATCTGGAAAATCAGGAGAAAACAGACCATTGTCTTTTTTCGGTATATGACAATCATGAAGATGCCGAGAGTAAGGATATCGAGGAGGGATATGGTTTTCCGCTGAAACGGTATCTGGATGAGGCAGAAGTTTCAGAAGCTGAAGAAATCCGACTGGGAAGCGTGGATGGATTCGAGTCTGTCGTGACGGAACTTGAGTCAAAACGGTATTATTTCCCGGAACTCATGAGTGGCTGGACTGTTGGAAAGGAGCCGCGTGAAGCTTTTGTTTCTTTTGCAAAAAATGGTGAAGCAGTTAAATTTTATCCGCATCCCACGATTATGTTTGGACAACAGGGATTAGAGGACAAAAATAAGGACTATTTTGCCAAAGGAATCCGAATGCTGGTGGCAGGAAGCGCGGAACGTGGCTTTTGGGTGCGCGGCGAAGGACTGCGCTGCAACCGGTATTTTTCCTTAAGCCGCTTTTTTGAACTGAACAGCGTACAGGCGGGCACCATGTACTGGATGGAATTAGAGTTTGCGGATGGAAGTACCCGTAAAGTACCGGCCATTCAGCTTCCGATGGACTTCTGGAGGGAGCAGGCAGAATGTGCGCCGGAATACTTGGAAAAGCTTCAGGTGGTGAACCGCGAAGGCGTTGTCGTGGGAACCGTGACAGATACCATCTGGCTGTTTCTGGTGGATGAGGCATACAAGCAGATCGGATATTATGACGGACAGAATGTGATCACAGATTTTGCCGGTGTGTTGGCTGGAGCAGAAAAGTCGGTCATTTCTGAAAAGGAGATAAAAGTTCCGCAGACGAAGGAAGCAGACAGCGAGTTTTATATTCGCATCACCCGTCTGGGACAGGAACTGGCGACTTATCATTATTCTCTGGAAGAACTGCAGGCGCTGTATGGAGATGTTGCGACGGAGGAAGAATACTGCTATTATAATCACAATATGAACGGAGGTCAGGGCGGACTGCGGAAAGTGACAGGACATGGCTGGCCGCTGCTGACGCTGCTGGAATATCTGCCGGAGATCCCATCCCGGGAAGAACTGGAAAACGGTTCGGTGACGTTCCAGATTTTTACCAATGATAATTATAAGGAAAAAATTGCGCTGGAGGCGGATGAACTTTCGGCTTATCGTTTTATGCTGGCTTATGAGCATGATCAGCGTTCCAAGGATCAGCTGGAAAAAGGTGATACCAGCAGCTGGGCGGATGAAGCATTGCATTTTGTCCAAATCAGAGGTACAACCCCTTTTCGGATTTACTGCGGAAAGGAAAGTGCAAATCCATCCGTTTATAAAAATGCGGCTGGAATGGTGGTAGACATTCTTGTCTGATAGCATCTGGTAAAAAATACCCTCGCTTTAGGAGAGTATATTAAAAAATAGGTGACATAGTGTGAAAAATAAGAATTTCATTACTATTTGTAGCGCAAACCGAAGGACGGAGAAATGGAGATTACTATGATCGTCGATCATTTTAACAGAAAAATAGATTATGTCAGGATATCGATTACGGATCGCTGCAACCTGCGCTGCAAATACTGTATGCCGGAGGATGTTCCTTTTGTGCCACATGAGCGGATTTTACGATATGAGGAAGTTGTACGGATTGTAAAAGTGCTGGCAGATCTTGGCATAAGCAAGGTAAAAGTAACCGGTGGGGAGCCGCTGGTGCGCCGGGGATGTGCGGATCTGATCCGGGAGATTCATGAAATTGACGGAATCGACATGGTTACTCTGACCACAAACGGTGTGTTGTTAAAAGAACAGCTTCCGGGATTACAGGAGGCAGGGCTGGATGCTGTCAATGTCAGTCTGGATACACTGCAGCGGGAACGTTATCAGGAGGTTACCGGTAAGGACGTGTTTGACCAGGTGATGGAAGGAATTCAGGCAGCTTATGAGAGCGGGATTCCTTTGAAAATCAACTGTGTTCCGGTGCAGGGAGAAAATATTGAGGAGCTTCCAGCATTTTTTGAGTGGGCGAGACAGAAAAATGTGGCTGTCCGATTTATCGAAATGATGCCGATCGGTTGTGGAGAAATCTATAAATCGTATCCAGCGGAGGAAATCCGAAAGGAATTTTTTGCGCGTTATCCGGGCGCATATCTTATGGATAAAAAATTTGGAAACGGACCGGCGGTGTATTACAGCGCACCGGGATTTGCCGGTGAGATCGGAATGATCGGCGCTGTGCATGAGAAGTTCTGCAGCGGATGCAACCGGATCCGGCTGACAGCGGAAGGATTTTTAAAACTTTGTCTGTATTCCGGGGAAGGTGTGGATCTGCGAAGCCTGATCCGAAATGGATGTACAGATGAAGAACTGGCGCAGACGATTGGACAGGCGATTGCGCGCAAGCCGAAGGAACATCATTTTGGTGAGCATGTAGATGCGGATTCCCGCAAGATGTCACAGATTGGCGGTTGATACAATCAGGGATGAAAGAAAGACATTTTGTTTTTTCCGGGAACAGGAGAAACACAGGGAATTCTGTGAGAGCAGAGTGGAAAAAGATTGCATATTTGCAGAAAACGTATTATACTACGCTTAGTAAAAATAAGGAGGTACAATAAAATGGCACAGATTACCAAAGACACCATGATCGGTGAATTATTACGTGATCAGGAACATATCGACAGCATTGCTGAAGTATTATTTGGCATTGGTATGCATTGCCTTGGATGCCCGTCATCTCAGATGGAGACAATCGAGCAGGCAGCTATGGTGCATGGCATTGAGCCGCAGGAATTAGTAGACCGCCTCAATGATGTTGTAGCATAAGGCAAAGGTTTAGATATAATGCAAATAAAAAAGAGTTGGTTTATACCGTTTGGTATGCCAACTCTTTTTTTGTCGGGCAGGAGAAACAATTGAAATTTCCTGTCCGTTTTCCTTTTTGTAACCATTCAGTGATTTGTTTAAGCAATCTCGCTTAACTGCTGCAAGGCATTTCCATTGATGATCTTGCGGAAATGCTCTTCGAAGTACGCCTGGATCCCTGCCGTGTATTTGCCCGGCTGCAGATAAGAGCAGAGCATGTTGTTGACACGGTTAAATTCGGAAGCGCTGTGCTGACTCTGATGTACGATCAGATGGTATGCATTCTCCCGGGTATCTTTGTACAACGTATTTTTGCCCTGGTAAAATCCGTGTAGAGCGTGGGCTGCGCTGATGGCGGAGTCCAGATTACGGAAGTTAAAGATACGGACCATGTCTGTCGGCATGGCCAGAGTTGCAGGTTTTGTCTTGGAAGCTTCCTCTTTTTCCTTATTCTGCTCCTGACGGAGATGCTGGAGAAGCTGTAAAAACTGAGAGGCTGTCTCATCAATCTCCGGTGAAAAATCGCTTACATCGTGATCGTTATCGGAGAGGAGTCCGTCCTCGTCTTCATCCTCAGTCTCAAACTGTGTAAAGTTGGAAAAACGGGTATCGAGTTCATCCGGTGAATCCACCTTTGTGATGATCAGGACAATTTTTTCCGATGAAAGAGGAACTGCTTCTACCATGATCGGGATATCCTCTGCTTCAAATCCAAAATCCATAGCAGCCTGCTGCATCATATCGCGAAACAGTAATCTGGCTTTTTCAGAACCGTAAGCCAGTTCGCTTAATTTAATATTGCGTGAAGCCAAGTCTTCGCTGGTAAGTGTGCAGCGAATCTGATGGTCATTAATTTTTTCAATTTTCATGCTATCACATCCTTACTTGTTAGAAAAGTATATATAATCTTGTGTTTTTCGTCAAGCATCCATTCATAAAGATTCTATGAAAAAGTAACAATCATAACAAATTTAATTAAAATGATAATTTAAGTTGATTTTTTAATGGAACTGTGGTATAAGTAATACAAGAGTTATCCGTGCAAGCGGACAGATTAATCACATATTGCGGCAGATTCATCAGAAAGGTTTCAGGGTTCTGATGAGGTTCTTAAAGCATCGTACAAATTCTGTACATTACCAGATGCTTCTGCAGCAAAGGGATTTTCCCACTGATCGATCAAAGGTCTTATGACAGATGTCAGAGACTGATTCTTAAGTTTTTCCAAGATTTTGTGCAGAGAAGAAATTTGAAAATTCAGGCGTGTTTCTAGCTAGTATGTCTGATTTGGCGGAAGCTATGTGTTTTCAGAATAAACTGTCTGCGCCGGGGGACTCTTTCCACGTGGAAGAAAAATGTTTTTGTTAGTATATGTGAATTTCGCAGAACTGACAAAAGGAGAAGGGAGGAATGAAGGCTGCAGTTGAATCGGAAGAAACTATCGGGGTAAAAGTAACACAACAAAAATAATACGGAGGTAAAAAGAAAGATAAAGACGAATAGTGTCCCGACAGCTTCGGAAGAGGAAAACTGCAGCGAAAGACAAAAAAATCAAATATTGGATAAGTGTCAGAAAAGACACAGGATACATATCACAGCATTTATTCAGAATGCTCACCTTTCGTTTGAGTCTGAACGTTCTGAAAAACAAGTTATTGGCGGATTGTATATCACGAACTTACTTCCGCACTGGTCAGAGAAGAGGTATTTACATGCAGCAAAATTATTATGCACCATCCGGACAGACTCTTCTGATCGAACTCCAAAATTATGAAAAACAGGGGATTTCAATCTGGCTGGAAGGACTTCCAAGTAATTCAGCGGAGGTATCAGAAGCCATGTGTGTCCGGGAAGACAATAATTATATGAGGGATTATGTATTCCAGCAGGGTGCATTATCCGAACTCAGATTTGACAAAATAACAAAGAAATAACATTGGCAGGGGATTCTCAAATACCAGAAAACAGAAATCTTACCTGCAAAAAAGGGCGGGGCTAAGGTTGCATCGCCCTTTTTTTTCATGTATACTGAGGACAACGAAACGTATATCAGATGGGAGAGGCTCCCATCTTTACATGCAGCAAAAATATATCGACAGAAGAGACAAAGGAGGCTTACGATGGCTTCAGGAAAGCAGGGAAGAGGGCAGCACAGACGAAGAAAACAGAGAGTCATTCTGGTGGCAGCAGTGGTGGCACTGATCGTGATCATTGCACTGATCGCAGGTTTGACGACTTTTTTGAAAAAATATTCATCCTCAAAGGAGCAGGCAGATTATACAACCTATTATAATCTGAGCCAGGAGGATGAAATGTTTGTTGTATTTGACAATGAGCAGATGGAGCAGAAAGGCATTGTGCAGGACGATGAGGTGTACGTGGACTATCAGATCGTACACAAATATCTGAACAAGCGTTTTTACTGGGACAGCACCGAGCAGGTTCTGCGCTATGTGACACCAGATGGACTGATCAATACGACGGTGGACACGGCCTCATACACTCTTGGCAAAAATACCCAGACGGCAGATCATATCATTGCGATCCTGCGGGACGGCCAGATGTATCTGTCCATGAGTTTTGTGAAAGAATATACAGATATTCATTATGAGTATTACACAGATCCAAACCGTGTGGTGATCTCAGACCAGTGGGATGATGTGACTTATCAGAGTATTAAGAAAAAGACAGAGATCCGGGAAAAGGGCGGTGTGAAGAGCCCGATTCTGGCGAATGTGAAAAAAGGAGATCTCGTTACCGTGCTGGATACAGCCGGATCCTGGAGTAAAGTATGCAGCCAGGACGGATTTGTCGGCTATGTGAAGACAAGCACCATTGGCGGAGATCAGGATGTACTGTATGACCATAACTTTACAGAACCTGTATTTTCCCATATCACGAAGGATAAAACCATCAATATGGCATGGCATCAGGTGACAAACCAGTCTGCAAACGCAAATGTGGCAGATGTACTTGGCAAGACAAAAGGCGTCAATGTCATTTCTCCAACCTGGTTTTACCTGAATGACAATCAGGGCGGTATTGAATCACTGTGCAACCAGGCGTATGTTACCTATTGTCATCAGCAGGGTGTGGAAGTCTGGGGGCTGGTGAGCAATCTGGAAAACCAGGATGTGGATGATACCAGCGTGTTCAGCGTGACTTCCAGCAGGGATAATCTGGTAAATAATCTGGTGGCGGAGGCCATCAAATACGATCTGGATGGAATCAATCTGGATTTTGAGCTGCTTCCGGCAGAGGCTGCGGACGGTTATCTGGAGTTTATCCGTGAACTGTCCATCAAGTGTGAAAATAATGATCTGGTGCTGTCTGTGGACAATTATGTACCGGCATCTTACAACTCTTATTATGACCGCGCGGAGCAGGCTGTATTTGCTGATTACGTGGTTGTCATGGCATACGATGAGCATTACAACGGATCTGAGGAAGGTTCTGTGGCATCCATCGGATATGTAAAGCAGGGTATCGCCGATACACTGGAGGAAGTACCGGCAGAGCAGGTGATCCTTGGCATTCCGTTCTATACGAGAGTCTGGGAGCTGACACCGGTGGATGAATCCAATCCAAGCGATGATGAGGCTGCAAATGAGCGGGGATACACCATCAGCAGCGAAGCGGTGGGTATGAGTGAAGTGGAAGCCCGGGTGGCAGCCAACGGAGTCAATCTGGAATGGCAGGAGGACTGCGGACAGTATTACGCAGAGTATCAGCTGGATGGAAAGACCTACAAGATCTGGGTGGAAGATCAGAAATCCATCTCTGAGAAACTTGATGTTATGAAGGACGATCATCTGGCGGGAGCATCCTTCTGGAAGCTCGGATATGAGAAAAATACGATTTGGGATACCATCGTGGAATATATGAATTAGTAAAAGTATGCATGCTGTATTCTGTGAACTGAGATTTACAGAATAGGCCGTTATTAAAGTAGTTGTAATATAGCAATAAGTGCCCGAATACATTGTAAGTGAGATTACATGTGTTCGGGTATTTTTTGTGAAAAAAAGAATCGGCGTTACAGCATTATTAGTTTGTTTTGTAGTTGCTGTCATACGAGTGCCGCGGGCCGCGCAGTATGATGTGATGAACCGAAGCGTGCAGAAAGCGCAGTACTGTATTTGTATAGACAGTGGACACGGCGGAAATGATCCGGGCAAGATTGGGGTCGCCGGGACAAAAGAAAAAGAAGTGAATCTGGCCATTGCCTTAAAATTGAAAAAGAGTCTGGAAAAACAAAATATCCGGGTGGTTATGACGCGAACCGATGACCGGAATCTGGCAGATACGAATGTGTCAAATGAGAAAACATCGGATATGAAAAATCGTGTGGCAAAGATGGATTCCGAGCAACCGGATGCGGTGGTCAGCATCCATCAGAACAGCTATACTGACAGTTCTGCAAAAGGCGCGCAGGTATTTTATTATTCGGAATCAAAAGAAGGAAAAACGCTTGCAGAAATATTGCAAAAGAGCCTGATCAAAAATGCAGACCCGGAAAATCATCGGATGGCAAAAGCCAACACGAGTTATTATATTCTGAAAAACACGGTGGCGCCGACGGTAATCGTGGAATGCGGATTTTTATCAAATCCGGAAGAGGAAAGCCGGCTGATAAGCGCGGCGTACCAAGACAAATTAGTGGATGCGTTACAGACGGGAATTTGTGAGTATTTGAAGAAATGATATATTGGCTAAGTTTTAATAGTATGAGGACGAAATCAAAGAATCCTTCTGCAACCGCTAGTCGTGCGTTACCCTCGTTTTGCTTCGGTTTTATCGCG
>CAVKTR010000100.1:0-9794 GCA_963659325.1 Dysosmobacter segnis | reverse complement strand
GTAGTGGTTTCACGTACTTAGAGCTAGCCGCCGCGCTAGCGGCTTGGTACAATAACAAATAAAATACATACTTCGACATGTGCACAATATTATGCAAAAAACTGCAATTATTATAATAAACAAAATACATGCTTCTGCATTTACATACTTATTAACACACTAATAACTAACACCATTAGTCATCATGATAAGAAGATAAATATAAAGGATGGGTACTATGAAACTAAACTATAACGAAAAAGAACTTCATCAGCTTCTACAAGACTTCCACGACTTAACCAGACTGACGCTGACCCTCTACGCTCCCGACGGCGAATGGATCTTCAGTTATCCTACAAAAGAAAACTGCTTCTGCAATTGTATCAAAACCTCCCCGGAAGGTGCCGCTCTCTGCGATGCCTCCGACCGCGCTTCCTTTGAAGCCGCAAAAACATCCGGTGAATGTGTCATTTACAAATGTCACGCCGGACTGATCGAAGCCACCGCACCGATCGTCAGTGACGGATTTACCATCGGCTACTTAATGATGGGACAGGTTGCAAACGCCACCTCAGCGGAACAGTTACAATCCCTGATCGAACATGCGTTACATAAATATCATTTAAACGAAGCAGAAAACAATCCATCTGAACAAAATGTTCACGAAGCAACTGTAGCCAAAACAAGTGATCCCGAAAGTAATATCGCTAACTTACCCCTTACTTCATCGGCTACAATTAGCAACTTTGCTTCTGCTTCACTAATTACATATAAAGCAGACAACTTAGAAAAAAATGACAATTGGCGTCGGTATGCTACTGCAATCCCATGCATTTCCGACACACAGATTCACGCCGCTGCAAGTATCATGGAAGCATGTATTTCCTCCATCCTGTACAAAAAACTGATCTCCATCGAAAAGCAGCAGTTTGAACAGAACATCAACACCTACATTCTGAATCACCTGACCGATGATCTATCCGTAGACCGCCTTTGCGAACACCTGCATCTGAGCCGCCGCAAACTCTACGAATACTCAGAAGAATTTTTACATTGCAGCATTGCAAAATACATAAAAAAAATGCGCCTGCATCATGCGCAGACACTGTTGTCCGAAACAACTTTACCAGTTTCAACCATTTCCGAACAATGTGGATTTTCCGACTACAATTATTTCTGTCGGATTTTTAAGCTGGAAAACGGTATGTCCGCACGAAGCTATCGCGCAGCACAGCAAACATAATTTTCTGTGATACTATATTTTTATTCACGGAACACACACTTTATATAACACCTTATGTATTAGACACACATATTGTATTTACTTTTTGCTGTAACTCTCGCTTTGTGTCGAGGTGATTTCACACACTTTTTGTTATCGTTTTTCCTGAAAGGAGGCAAAAGCAACATGGATCAAAAAAAGATCGGTCTTTTTTTTAAAGAACTCAGAAAAGAAAAAGAACTTACACAAAGTCAGCTTGCAGAACAGCTCAACGTATCTGACCGAACCGTATCCCGCTGGGAAACCGGAACGAATTTACCAGATTTGTCTGTACTGGTTGAACTTGCAGATTTTTATGATGTTGATATCCGTGAAATCATCGACGGAGAAAGGAAAAGCGAGAAAATGAATGTAGAAATGAAAGACACTTTAATGAAAGCGGCACAATACGCCACAGAAGACAAACATATGCAAATGAAAAAACTGACCGGATACATCCTGTCAGCCTTCGGATGCTTCCTGATCTTATCCGGATTTACCGTATTCCCAAGCGAAAGCGGCTGGGCGGCAAAATTTGCTATCTTAGGAGCCATTATCGTGACCATTGGAATCTTCCAGTTACTCAAAAAACGCAAATTGCTGAAATCCATAATTATATTTATCGCCATCCTATTTGGCATGATCTGGCTGGACTTTGCCAGCGTATGCTATATCCGCCAGGCACCACGCTTCGCCTATTCCGTAGAATACAGCGATGAAACTGTCATCTATCATGCCCCGTTCTACTCCGTATACAAATACGGCCTGGATACCTTGGGCGAATACTACCAGGTTTATATTGGATCGGATAACTTATAAGCACGCATGTGTGGCTGGAGCCACTGTGTAAACAGAACAAAACTGAAAATAACTCCAACGAAAGGATTATTGTAAAATTTTCGTCGTGGCTGCTGCGTCTAGCCTGACCGCGGGAGTGTGTTTGAGGCTGCCGGGTTTGCAGCCGAGTTCGCGAAAGCGGTCAGATATAAGCGACGCAGTGGACACAGAAAATTTTTCAGATCCTTGTTGGAGTTATTTTCAGTTTGTTCTTTTTCACCACCCCTAGTGGCGGTATTTATTGGCTTCCTTCAGACGTGCCATCGCTCTCGCCAATGACGCCGTATTCCGATAATACTCCATCCGGCTCTTATGCTGCAGCAACCGTTCCTCTGCACGCTCTTTGGCCTCTTTTGCACGACGCACATCGATTTCCTCCGGCCGCTCAATGGTATCCACCAGAAGTTCCACCTGATTGTCAGAATCAACTTCCACGAAACCACTTCCGCACACCGCCGGGATCATCTTTCCATCAGGGGTTCCGATACGGACCTCCCCCTCTTTCAGTGCAATGACACATTCCTCATGGTTTGCCAGAATCTGAATTTCACCATCGATAGCCGGCAACGTTACATACTCTGCCTCACTATCGAAGAAAATTTTATCATATGCAATTATTTTCAAATGAAATGTACTCATAGTCACACCTCACTAATGATTGCCATTTTTTGCTTTTTCAATGACATCCTCAATGGTTCCCACATTGAAAAATGCCCATTCCGGATATTCATCCATCTCACCGTCAATGATCTTTTTGAAACCTTTGACAGTCTCTTCCAGCGGTACATATTTACCAGGAATTCCGGTAAACGTCTCAGCTACATGGAACGGCTGTGACAGGAAACGCTGAATTTTTCTTGCACGGTATACAGTTGTCTTATCCTCTTCGGAAAGTTCTTCCATACCAAGGATTGCGATGATATCCTGCAATTCTTTGTAGCTCTGCAGAATCTCCTGTACACGGCGGGCAACTTCATAATGCTCCTCACCGACGATATCCGGCTCCAGAATACGGGAGTTGGATTCCAGCGGATCAACGGCCGGATAAATACCCTGCTCAACGATCTTTCTGGAAAGTACGGTTGTTGCATCCAGATGTGCGAATGTAGTAGCCGGAGCCGGGTCAGTCAAGTCATCAGCCGGTACGTAAATCGCCTGTACAGATGTAACGGAACCCTCTTTTGTGGAAGCGATACGTTCCTGCAGCTCACCGACTTCATTTGCCAGTGTCGGCTGATAACCTACGGCTGACGGCATACGTCCGAGCAGCGCAGAAACCTCAGAACCAGCCTGTACATAACGGAAAATGTTATCGATAAATAACAGTACGTCCTGATGCTCTTTGTCACGGAAATACTCTGCCATAGTCAGACCTGTCTCAGCCACACGCATACGAGCTCCAGGTGGCTCATTCATCTGTCCAAACACTAAGGCTGTTTTTTCCAGAACGCCGGATTCTTTCATCTCAGTCCAAAGGTCATTACCCTCACGGGAACGCTCTCCAACACCGGTGAAAATAGAATATCCGCCGTGCTCTGTTGCAATATTTCGGATCAGCTCCTGAATCAGAACGGTTTTACCTACACCGGCACCACCGAACAGACCAATCTTACCACCTTTGGAGTACGGAGCCAGAAGGTCGATAACCTTGATACCTGTCTCCAGAACCTCTACAACCGGGCTCTGATCTTCAAAGGATGGCGGCTCTCTGTGGATACACCAGTTTTCCTTTGACTCCACCGGCTCTCCGTCATCAATCGCCTCACCCAGAACATTGAACAGTCGTCCCAGCGTTGCTTTTCCTACCGGAACTGTGATACCAGCGCCGGTTGCTGTTACTTCCATATCACGATGAAGCCCTTCACTGGAAGCAAGCATGATACATCTTACGGTATCATTTCCAATATGCTGTGCCACTTCCATGACACATTTTTTTCCATTATTATCAACTTCGAGTGCATCTTTGATGCATGGAAGGTTATGGTCGGAAAACTCTACGTCTACAACAGGTCCCATGACCTGAACGATTTTTCCTTTATTCATATCGCTTCACCTCTCTTATTTTTTCTTGTTCTTCTGTGCTCTGGCACCTGCAATTACCTCGGTAATCTCCTCGGTGATCGCCGCCTGACGCACACGATTGTATTCAATTTCCAGCTCATGCAGCATCTGCTTTGCACTGTCTGTCGCAGTCTGCATCGCCATCATTCTGGAATTGTGCTCACTGGCATAAGACTCTACCAGCGCGCCGTATACAAATCCACACACTACGTTTGGAATCAGACTTTCCAGAACGGATTCCACGGACGGATGAAATGTCATCTCGGCGCTGTATCCCTTCAGATTTTTCTGTGCATACTCTTCTCTCTGCAGCGGAAGAAGTTTAAACATATCTGCTTCCATCTTGAATGTATTGATCATTTTTGTATAAATAATGTAAACTTCATCCAGTTCCTCACGTACATACTCATCGATCAGCTGCAGACCGATGTGACGCGCCCGGTAAAGGGTTGGATTCTGCACGGTATAACTGAATTCTCCGTCAATATTTACATCTTTTTTCATAAAATACTGCCGGCCAAGCTCACCTACCACAAACAGTTTGTTCTGACCGCCCTTTTCCAGCTGTTCCGATGCAAGTTTCAGAACATTGTGGTTGTAAGCTCCTGCCAGACCCTTGTCAGCAGTGATCACCAGGTAGCCACGTTTTTTCTGGTCATCCGGAATCGCTCTTCCGAAGAAAATACTTTTTGTATCCGGAACAGACTTCATAAAACGCGCCACCGCATTCTGCTGTGCAAAGAAAAAAGGCTCTGTATCTGCCAGGCTCTTTTTTGCTTTTTGCATCTTTGACGAAGAAATCATGTACATGGCACTGGTGATTTTCATCGTATCCTTGATACTCTGCATTCTGCTCTGTATCTCTCTTGCACTTGCCATGATATTCTCCTTTCTGCCCTTTTTACTCGGATAGCTGCCCATACAGATATCTGATCTGTATGAACTATCTAAACATACGCGAAAATTTATTTATTTTACGTACTCCTTTGCGGCAGCAAGGATCTTATCGCCGAGTTCATCAGACAAAGCCTTTGTCTCGTTCAGCTCATCGATGATCTCCGGATGTGCATTTTGGAAATACTCCAACATACCCTTCTGGGTCTCTTTGATCTTCTTGACATCCACATTCAGGAAAATCTTATGTGTGGCGGTCCACAGTGTGATAACCTGCTCTGCCATACTGAGTGGCTGGCAAAGTGGCTGTTTTAACAGCTCCATCAGGCCTTTTCCATACTGTAACTGCTCCTTTGTATCGTCATCCAGATCAGAACTGAACTGGGTAAATACTTCCATCTCACGATACTGCGCCAGATCGATACGGATACTTCCGGCTGCTTTTTTCATCGCTTTTGTCTGTGCTGCACCACCAACACGGGATACAGACAGACCTACGTTTACCGCCGGTCTCATACCGGAGAAGAATAAGTTGCTCTCCAGGAAGATCTGACCGTCTGTGATGGAGATAACGTTGGTCGGAATGTATGCGGATACATCACCCGCCTGTGTCTCAATGATCGGCAGGGCGGTAATAGAACCGCCGCCAAGCTTGTCGCTCAGACGACTGGAACGCTCCAGCAATCTGGAATGCAGATAGAAAACATCACCCGGATAAGCCTCACGTCCGGGAGAACGCTCCAGCAACAGGGACAATGCACGGTAAGCTACCGCATGTTTGGACAGATCGTCATAAACGATGAGTACGTCTTTTCCCTGATACATGAAATACTCTGCCATTGCAGTTCCTGCATACGGTGCAATGTACTGCAGCGGAGCCGGATCACTGGCAGTTGCCGCTACGATGATGGAATAATCCATGGCACCATTTTTTTTCAATGTAGATACAATTTTTGCAATTGTAGATGCTTTCTGACCAATTGCGACATAAATACAGATGACATCTTTGCCTTTCTGGTTGATCATTGCATCCGTTGCAATGGATGTCTTACCTGTCTGACGGTCACCGATGATCAACTCTCTTTGTCCACGTCCAATCGGGAACATGGAATCGATGGAAAGGATTCCTGTCTCCATTGGTACGCTGACAGATTTACGATCAACGATACCCGGTGCTTCATTTTCAATCGGCCGGTAATCATCTTCCTCGATATCGCCCTCTCCGTCGATCGGAGCGCCAAGGGCATTGATGATTCTTCCGACAAATTTATCTCCAACCGGAATTCCGGCTTTCTTTTTGGTTCTTGTTACCTTGGTTCCTTCCTTGATCCCTGTATCACGGCCAAACAGAATGACACCGATCTCATTTCTTCTGACATCCTGTACCATACCTTTTACGCCGTTCTCAAAGACAACGATCTCACCATACATGGCCTGGTCAATTCCATAGACAGTGGCAATTCCGTCACCAACCCAGATGACATGACCAATTTCCCGATCCTTCGCTTCGAAATCGTAATTCTCGATCTCTTCCTTCAGGATGGAAATAATATCCTGTGAACTGATAGCGCTCATTGTCCTATCACCTCTTTCTTTTACCTTTTACTTATGCTTCGGCCTGACTTACCATACCGAGCTGTTCCTGCATGCCGCGGATACGTCCGCTGATGCTCCAGTCCCATTCACGGCCGTTTGCTGAGAGGACAAACCCTCCCACCAGACGCTCATCCCGGATCATCTCGAGTTCCACCTGATGTGCATCAAACTCTTCCAGTAGAAATTTCTTAATGCCTTCCAGCTGATTATCATCCGGTGCTGTCACATATCGTAATGTTGCGTTCACTATTGACTGATGTTCATTTGCATACATTTTATATTCCTCCACGATCTCTTCCAGATATTCCACATCAGAATAATCACAGAGAATCTTCATAAAATTCTGTAACTTTTTTTCAGGAAAAATTCGGTCAACCACCGCATGTTTTTCCTCTTTGTAAACACTTGGGTCTGTCAGCACGCGCTGAAGTTCAGGGCTTTCCTGATAAATCTGCGCAGCGTTTTCAAGATCCTCTACCGGAGCATTCAGCTCCCATAAAACTCTTACATATTTAGCCGTTGTTGCTGTCATGTCTGTCACCCGTTTTACTTAAAAACTCATTGTAAAGCTGTTCATCCGTGACTTTACTGCTATTCTCTCCAATAATCTTGACTGCTGCAGCCATGGCCAGAGTACCGATTTCTTTCTGTACACTCTGAAGTGCTCTGTCACGTTCTTTCTCCATATCCTGATTTGTCTTCTCAAGTAGCGCCGCGGACCGTTTCTCCGCATCGGAAACAATCTGTTTGTACTGTACATCCGCCCGCTCTCTGGCATCTGCCACAATCTGGATTGCCTCTTCTTTGGCTCCCTGCAAAGAGGTCTCGTACTGAGTTTTCAACTCCAAAGCTTCGGCATTTGCCGTATCTGCTTTTTCAAACTGTTCCGTCACCATCTTTTTTCTCTGTTCAATGATGTTCAAAACCGGTTTGAACAGAAACTTTCTGATCAGGAAATAGAAGATCAACAGGTTTACAATGATCCATATAAGGTTTGAATCAATTCTCAGCATCCTGAAATCCTCCTTCTAAAAACAAAATCTCACGTCTTTGTTTTTTATTTGCAAAGGAAAATGATCAGAATAGCGACAACCATACCATAAATAGCAGTTGCCTCTGCCAGTGCACAACCAAGTAATAAGTTCTTGCTGATCTTGCTGTCTGCTTCCGGCTGTCTTGCTACAGCGTCTACTGCTTTACCTGTTGCGATACCAATACCTACACCTGCTCCAATTCCTGCTAATGCTGCGATACCAGCTCCGAGTGCGATCATCATAATAATTATCTCCTTTTCTCACTTCATATTCTGCCTGTCACATACTCAATCCATGTTCGGCAACACTTTCTTTTATCCGTGTTTTTTATCTGAAACATGTCTGACAGGGCTTTCTGATTTGTTACTTTACAAATTTTTCGTCAAAATACATTGACATTTACTCCGCCTGCAATTCAATAGCTTCTTTGATGTAAAGGGATGTCAGGAATACAAATACATATGCCTGAATGATTCCATCAAAAATATCGAAATAGAAACTAAATACCAGCGGTACAACCATTGGCACAACTGCCTTGATCAGCTCCATAATAACAAACGCGCCGAGTACATTTCCGAACAGTCGTAAACATAACGAAAACGGTCGGATGAAAATCTCCAGAATGTTGATCGGTGTGATGATCGCGACAGGCTGTGTAAATCCTTTCGCCCACTTTTTCACACCTTTCGCACGGATACCGGCGGCTTCCACCAGTATGATACTCATCAACGCAAGAGCGATCGTACAATTCAGGTCCTTTGTCGGAGGCTTAAATCCAAATAAGCCAATTACATTTGCAATACCGATAAACAGACCGACGCTCATCAGATAAGGAATATAACATTTTCCTTCTTCTCCGAGCAATCCTTCGAAAAATCCATAGAATTTTCCGATACATACTTCCAGAAACAACTGTCTCTTTCCCGGATTCTCCACGCTTAAGTTCCGCGTCAGGAAAATCGATGCCACTATGGCTACTGCCATAATGATCCACATAACGACAACTGATTCTGCGATTTTGATTCCACCAAAAATTGGTATCGTGAACACTGTCTTGACACTCAATTGGTCGATCAACTCATCTACCAGTCCGTTCGTAGCGGTCACCTCCTTCTTTTCTTTCTTCTGTTGTTATATTGATTTCTCCAAAAAGTAGTTTCTAAATTGGTACTACCATTAGTATGGAGAAAATAAAAGACCGTGCGGTTGCTCTTTTCATAACCAATAACCCCCGTTGGCCTTTTCTTGTACCTATATTAATACAATTTCCAGATTTTGCAATCGGCAATTTTTCCTAAATTGTCATCATACATATATGATTTTTCAGCAAAATCACGATTGACTTTCTTTCTTTTAACAAATCGCGTCCATACAAGACTCTTTTTTCTTCCTTTTTTCAGCAAATTTGCACACTTTTCGAAAAACGAATCTTACAAATGGACCGGCATAAAACAACTGCCAGAACAATGCCATCGGAAAATTCCGTGCTGCAGTCTGCAGCCAGTTGCCAAGCAGCAGATCTGTTCCTTTAAATCCGAACAATACCGAAGCGAAGAAACTCATGATCGGACACATAAACGCTACGGTCAGAGAAGAAATCAGTACGATCAGCAAAATCTGGGGCGTATTTCGCGGATCTGCACACTGAAAAGCAATGTGCTTTACCATTCTCTCCACAAATAAAAATTCCACAACAAATGCGATCACTCCCATGATCGGAAGTTCTCCAAGCGCCAGAATAAACACCTGATTTGTCATCTCTCCCTGCGCTATCGCAACGTTGTAACAGACCATCCCATAAACCATGACAGCCACCATAAGAATGGTAAAAAATACATTCTGTAATTTTGTTTTTGGCATAAAAAAATCTCCTTTCCTGCTGACAAACAATTTTTACATTTAAAATATGTGTTGTTCGTTAGCATTCCGGGAGAATGTGCGTTTCCAATTATAATACCAATTTTCTTTCAGCAAGATTATATTATCACCGAAAAATCCCTTTCGTAAGCACATTTTTCAAATTCAGCAAATCGCGCAGAGACTTTTTATGAATCGGGGAACCTCTGCGCATTTTTAACAAATGTTCATATCTATAAAACATTGATTCATTTCCACTCTTTCCTATCCTTATT
>CAVKTR010000099.1:0-9838 GCA_963659325.1 Dysosmobacter segnis | reverse complement strand
GTGTTTTTAATGAATTCTCTTTTCCATCACCTCTTGACATATCACCAAATTGCTTTTTGCGATATAAATGGTGTGTGAAAGGTAACTACAATAAATTGTCTGTAAAGTTATTATAGATACAAATATGGTGGTTGTAAAACAGATTTTTTATGTTAAATCACAATAAAATGATTGTGAACTGTAAAACGGATAAGTGTTTTACGACAGAAGAGGAGAAACTTATAATGTAAGCATAACAAATCAATGAGTTATTGATAAGAGTTAGGAGGAAGAAGATGAAAATTCTTGGTATTTCAGGTGGAACAAGAAACGGAGCAAATGACTGCATGTGTAAGGAAGCACTGCTGGCGGCAAAAGCAGAAGGCGCGGAAATTGAATTTATCCGTCTGACAGATCTGAACATTCAACATTGTACAGGTTGTAAAGCCTGTGTCATGGCATTGTTTTCCGGAAGAGGAAATATGTGTGCTCTGAAGGATGATTTTGACTGGCTGCTGGATAAAATGATGGATGCAGATGGTATTTTATTTTCCATTCCGATTTTTGAGAAATGTGCGATGGGATTATTCCATACGATCATGGACCGATTTGGACCGCGTATGGGACGTGCCCACAATATTATCGCGACAAAAATTGCAGCAGAGGGTGGAAAAGCAATTGATCCGCGTTATTTAAAAGACCGTGTGGTATCTTATATGGCAATTGGCGGTTCTGACTGGACCACACAGGTACAGTGCGATTTTGCATTGCAGGGAATGATCGATATGTGGAAAGTGATTGATAATGAAGCATTCCAGTGGTCATTGGGTATTATGGCAGATAAAAAGAAAGTGGCACGCGCGCACGAGATTGGTGTGAATCTTGCAAAAGCAGCTGCAGATATTGAACATGCACAGTATCAGGGAAATCAGGGCGTCTGTCCACATTGCCATTCCCGTAATTTCTTTATCAATGGCGATGGAAGTGTAGTTTGCGGTATCTGTGGTATTGTTGGAAAATTACATGAGACAGCAGGCGGATATGATTTTACTTTTGAGGAAAGTCAGTTAGAGCATGCACATGATACTTTGAGCGGACAGTTCATTCATGCAGATGATATTCAGAAAAATGAGGCATCTGCAGGAGCGATTGCCAGAAGTGACGAATATAAAGCAATGGTGAAAAGATACAGCGAAGCTGTTGTTGCAGTAAAACCGGAATAGAAAAATAATTGGAGGAAACAGATTATGAGTAACGTACCGTTTCATTTAAAACATCATCATGTAGGATATTTTGTAAGCAACATTGATACTACCGTAAAATGGTATGAAGAAATGTTTGGTTTTGAGCTTGCACACAAGACCGTATATGATCTCCCAGGACAGGGACCGACACAGATGTGCTGGATCCAGAACGGAGATTTCTGGATTGAACTTTATCAGTATGACCCGGCACTTGCACCGTTTACCGTAGAAGATTATCTGGGAAAACTTGGATGCAAACATGTATGTTTTTATGTTGCAAATGATGAATTTGATGCATTGCGCAATCATTTAAAAGAGAAAGGCGCAAACGTATTTGTTGATATTCGCTGGCCGAACGACCAGAGCGGAGCGTTGGTAGAACCGATGGCGGCAGATTCTGACAAAGACATTTCAACAGGCGTTATCTACGTGGCAGATCCGGATGGTATGTGGATTGAAGTTCAGGGAGAATTTTATCCGGGCGTAGGTGCAAAAAAAGAGCAGTAGGACAATAAAAAATCTGTATGCAAAACGATCAGGAATTTTCCTGGTCGTTTTCAATGAGAAGAAAATAGAGAGGAGGAACGGTCATGGAAAAAGTAAAGATCATTCCGGAACGCTGTAAAAGCTGTGGATATTGTGTGCGCTTTTGTTCGAAGCAGGTGCTTGATACCGGTGAAAAAGTAAATTCGAAAGGATATGAATATGTGTATCCAAAACATCCGGAAGCCTGTATCAGTTGTTGTATGTGTGCACGTATCTGCCCGGATGGTGCAATTGAAATTTACAAATAAAACATTTTAGAAAAATAATAATAAGGAGTGAATGATTATGGCCAGAGTATTAATGAAGGGCTGTGAAGCAATTGCAGAAGCAGCCGTGCGGGCAGGATGTCGTTTTTTTGCAGGATATCCGATTACACCGCAGAATGAGATCCCGGAATATTTTGCACGTCGTCTTCCGGAAGTAGGTGGAGTGTTTGTACAGGGTGAATCGGAAGTAGCGTCTATCAATATGGTATATGGAGCAGGAGCCAGTGGAACGCGGTCTATGACATCCTCATCCAGTCCCGGAATCGCATTAAAAAGTGAGGGAATCTCTTATTGTGCAGCAGCGCGTATTCCAATCGTGATTTCAAATATTTCCAGAGGAGGCCCAGGTGTAGGAGCCATTCAGCCAGCACAGCAGGATTATTTTGAGGCAACAAAAGCATCCGGAAATGGCGGATTTGAGATGATGGTTCTTGCACCGGCTACGGTTCAGGAAGCGGTAGATCTGACGGTTGCAGCATTTGATTATGCAGACAGAGACCGCAATCCGGTAATGATCCTTGCAGATGGTGTGATCGGAACAATGATGGAGCCGGTGGAAATGCCGGAAATGAAATCAGAAGAAGCGGTAGAAAAAATTCGCGAAAGCAAAGAAAGCTGGTCTGTGATCGGACATAAGCTGGATTATCCAAATCGCGCATGGGTGCAGGCAGGTAACTGGGATACAAATGTGATGCAGCAGATGAATGAAGAGGCGGAAGCTTTGTATAAGAGCTGGGAAAAAGATATTCAGGTAGAAGAATATCGGATAGAAGATGCCGAACTGATCATCACAGCATATGGAATTTCCGCCAGAATTTCAAAATCAGTTGTGGATGATATGCGAAAAGAGGGAAAGAAAGTTGGACTGATCCGTCCGATTACGGTACATCCATTCCCATATCCTTCCTTTGAAAAAATAGATTATTCTGTATGCAAGCAGATTTTAGACGCGGAAATGTCCATTCCTGCGCAGATGCTGGAAGATGTGGATCATGCGATTGCGAGAAGATGCAAGATCGATACCTGTCTCTGCTCTGGCGGAAATGTCATCAGTAAGGAAGCAATTCGCAGAAAAGCAGAAGAACTGTACAAAGGAGGGGAGCAGTGATATGGAACTGATATACGGAAGAACGAAAACAATTCAGGAAGATAAAGTATCCGGTTTCTGTCCGGGATGTATGCACAGCACGATCATCAAATTGGTTGGTGAAGTCATGGAAGAACTGAATATTGTAGATAAGACAGTCTGTATCAATGGTATTGGCTGTTGCGGATTACATATTGATTATATTGCATATGACAATATTACAGCACCACACGGAAGAGCCTGTGCAGTTGCGACCGGATTAAAGCGATGCCGCCCGGATACTATTTATTTTACTTATCAGGGAGATGGCGATCTGGCTTCCATCGGTCTTGCAGAGACCATGTCTGCAGCAAACAGAGGTGAAAATTTTACCGTTATTTTTGTAAATAATGGTATTTACGGTATGACTGGTGGTCAGCTTGCGCCAACGACACTGGTGGGAATGAAAGCATCCACGGCACCGCAGGGAAGAAATCCAAAGGAACATGGTTATCCAATGCATGTCTGTGAAGTATTAAACGATCTGGAAGCACCATATTATCTGGAACGCGTCAGCTGCAATACACCACAGAATGTAATAAAAGCAAAAAATGCGATCAAAAAAGCGTTTCAGAACCAGATTGATAAAAAAGGATTCTCTCTGGTAGAGATTATGGCAAGCTGCCCGACAAACTGGGGCTTAGATCCGTTGGAGGCATTGGATTATCTGGAAGATAAAATGATGGCAGAGTTCCCGCTTGGGGTGATCAGAGACCGTTCAAAGGAGGCAAAGTAAGATGGAAATAAATTTATGCGTGGCAGGATTTGGCGGACAGGGTGTTATGACACTTGGTAAATTTCTGGCAACTGCAACCTGTAATTCAACCAACAAAAATGTAACTTTTTTTCCATCCTATGGAGCCGAACAGCGTGGTGGAACTGCAAACTGCTATGTTGTAATTTCCGATGAAATGGTAGGTGCTCCCCTTGGAGATGTAATGGATGATCTGATCGTAATGAATGGACTATCCCTGCAGAAATTTTTACATACATTGAAATCTGGTGGAACCTTATTCATAAACAGTTCTATTGTAGATGCAGATCTGGTGGAGCGTACAGACATCCGTATTGTAAAAGCACCGGTGACAGAATTGGCTCTTGAAATGGGAAATGCGAAAGTATTAAACGTTATTATGCTTGGTGTATACATTGGATACACAAATGTAATTGAACCGGAAATTGTATGGAACGTGATTGAACAGAAGCTGGCGAAAAAGGCTAAATTATTACCGTTAAATAAAGCAGCTTTTGAAAAAGGAATTGAGATAGGAAATGAGCAGAGAAAATAATCAGAAAAAACAGTTGTTGATTTTAAATCCGGGTTCTACGTCTACAAAAATAGCTGTCTATGAAGATGAGCAGGAAATCTTTAAAGAAAATATTACACACAGTGTAGAAGATCTTGCTGCATATGAGCATGTAGCGGATCAGGCAGAATTTCGAATGAACCTTATCATGGATGTGCTGCAAGAGCATGGATTTTCATTATCAGATTTTCAGGCAATTGTTGCCAGAGGTGGGATTTTACCGCCGATAAAAACAGGCGCATATCTTGTAAATGAAGCGATGGTGGATCAGTTAATTCATCATCTGGTGTTGGAGCATGCTTCAAATCTTGGCGCAATCATTGGATATCAACTGGCACAGAAGAACTGTATTCCATGTTTTATCTATGATGGTGTATCGGCGGATGAAATGAATCCGGTTTTGAAAATTACAGGACTTCCAGAATTAAAACGAAAAGGTCAGGGACATAATTTGAATCTGCGTGCAGTAGCTATGCGCTACGCCAAAGAACATGGAAAGACACTGGATGAATGTAGTCTGATCGCTGCACATATGGGCGGCGGAATTTCTGTTGCACTGTTCGAACATGGACGAATCATTGACATTATAAATGACGAAGATGGACCATTTACACCGGAAAGAGCAGGAGCCTTGCCAATGCTTCAATTGGTGGATCTTTTTATGGATCCGACCGTAGATCATGCTGATTTAAAGAAAAAAATTCGTTCAGGTGGTGGATTTTCGGCATACTTTGGAACCAATGATGTGCGTGAAGTTGAAAAACTCATGAAAGAAGACAATGAAAAAGCAAAAGAGGTATTTGATGCGTTTGCAATAAATGTTGCAAAATGTATCGGAAAAGAAGCACCTGTGGTCTGTGGAAAACTGGATGGTATTATTCTGACCGGAGGAATTGCGTATTCTGAAAAAGTCACACAGCGAATTACAGAAATGGTATCCTACCTAGCACCTGTCATTGTGTATGCGGGAGAAAACGAACTGGAGTCACTGGCTTTGGGCGGCTTACGTGTATTACGTGGACAGGAAAACTACACAGAATTTGTGTCTGATTAGTTGAAATTAGTTAAAAAATTAATATTATGAAGGCGCACCCGGTGCTTTTGTCTTGTCAGCTAACAATCGCTTTCCAAGAAAAAATCACCGGGCGCGCCATTTACATATATATAAAGTGATATGTCCCATAACACAGTTAGATGATAGGTAAAAAGTTCCATTGAGTGTAAATGATGATGTGGTAGGGGCTGTTTAATATATCATCGTGTAAATAGAAATCGAGAAATCCTTCTGCGACAAGCGATTCAGTAAGCGACTGAGTTTTGCGAGTTTTGCGCGAGCGGGAAACGACCAGCTTTTATCGGAGTTGGAAGTGAGCGCGATAAAACCGAAGCAAAACGAGGGCAGCGAACGGCTAGCGGTCGTAGAAGGATTTCTCGATTTCATTTCAAATATTAAATTTATTCACAAAAGAAACTTTAAACTTTTACGAGTCCTGTTTCTGTGACTTTTTCAAATTTTTCTGCGCCGTAGACAGCATCAGTTTAATACGGTTCAACTGGTTTACCTCGCTGGCACCCGGATCAAAGTCGATAGCCACGATATTGGACATCGGATACTGATGACGCAGCTCTTTGATAACACCCTTGCCAACGATATGGTTCGGCAGGCAGGCAAACGGCTGACAGCATACAATATTATTGACACCGGAGTTGATCAGCTCAACCATCTCACCAGTCAGGAACCATCCTTCACCGGTCTGGTTACCATGAGATACGATGGATTCTGCATTTTTTGCAGTCTCGTAAATATTTGCCGGCGGTGTGAAGTGTTTACTTTCTTCCAGTGCTTTATGTGCAACTCCACGCAGTTTTTCGATGGCCCAGATACCAAGATTTGATTTTGTCTTGGTGGATTTCTTGAATCCAAGGACATCTGACTTGAAGTTGTTGTTATAGAAGCAGTAGAGGAAGAAGTCCAGCAGATCCGGAATAACAGCCTCAGCACCTTCGGATTCCAGCAGATCAGCCAGATAGTTGTTTGCCATCGGCATGAATTTTACCAGAATCTCTCCAACGATACCTACTTTCGGTTTCTGAATATCAAGTCGTGGAAGCACATCAAAATCATGTACGATCTCACGGCAGTACTGTTTGTACTTTTTGTGACTGATCAGTTTATCGGTAGACACGAAATCTGTGATCTTCTGTACCCATTTCTTGTGCAGTTCGTTTGTGGAACCCGGAACTGCTTCATATGGTCTGGTTGCGTAAATACAACGCATCAGGATGTCACCGAATACCAGGCAGTACATACCTTTCTGGATCAGGGAAGCATTGAGCTTGAATCCCGGGTTGGATTCCAGACTGCTTAAGTTCAGTGAAATAACCGGAATCTGTGGGTATCCTGCTTTTTCCAGTGCACGACGGATGAATCCGACATAGTTGGAAGCACGGCAGCCACCACCGGTCTGTGACATGATGATGGCCAGATGGTCTACATCATATTTGCCGGAAGTTACCGCATCCATGAACATACCGACGGTGATCAGGGACGGATAGCAGGCGTCGTTGTTTACATATTTTAATCCAGCGTCTACAGCAGCTTTGTTGTCATTTCCAAGAACCACTAAATTGTAACCGGAAGCCTTAAATGCAGGCTCTAACAGCTCGAAATGGATCGGAGCCATCTGCGGAGCCAGGATCGTATAAGTCTTTCTCATTTCTTCTGTAAAGATGGCACGCTGGTAGCTGGAAGGAACGATCTTGCGCTCTTTCGGGTTTTTCTCTCTGGTGCGGATGGCAGCAATGAGAGAACGGATACGGATACGGGCAGCACCAAGGTTGTTTACCTCATCGATCTTCAGGCAGGTGTAAATCTTGCCGGAATGAGTCAGAATATCGCTGACCTGATCGGTGGTAACAGCATCCAGTCCACATCCGAAGGAGTTTAACTGGATCATATCCAAAAAGTCAGTTGTCTTTACGTAGTTTGCAGCTGCATACAGTCTGGAGTGGTACATCCACTGGTCAAGTACGATCAGCGGGCGCTCTACCTGATGCAGATGGGAGATGGAATCCTCAGTCAGAACTGCAAATCCGTAGGATGTGATCAGCTCCGGAATACCGTGGTTGATCTCCGGGTCAATATGATATGGACGGCCGGCAAGGACGATACCACGGCGGTTGTTATCTTTTAACCACTGGATGGTCTCTTCACCCTTCTTGCGCATATCATTGCGGGCATTGGCAAGTTCCTGCCAAGCAGCATGTACGGCAGCTTTTACTTCGGAAGCCGGAATATCAAAATCTTCTTTCATGACTTCTTCGAGCCGTTTTGTCAAGGTCTCTTCATCTGCGAAGGACATGAACGGGTTGTAGAATTTTACTCTTCCGGAAGTAATGTCATCTACGTTATTTTTGATATTTTCCGCATAGGAAGTAACGATTGGGCAGTTGTAGTTGTTGCCTGCATCCGGGAATTCTTTGCGCTCATACGGGATACATGGATAGAAGATCGTGTTGATACCTTCTTTGATCAGCCATGTAATATGTCCGTGGGCAAGTTTTGCCGGATAACACTCGGACTCACTCGGAATGGACTCAATACCAAGTTCGTAAATCTTTCTGGTAGAGGCCGGAGAGAGTACGAGACGGAATTTCAGTGCTTTGAAAAATGTTGCCCAGAACGGATAGTTTTCGTAAATGTTCAGGACTCTTGGCATACCGAGGGTTCCGCGGGTTGCTTCTTCCTCGCTCAGCGGCTCATAGTCAAAGACACGATGCAGTTTATATTCAAACAGGTTCGGGATCTGTTCTTTGTTTTTCTCTTTGCCGATACCTTTCTCACATCTGTTTCCGGTAATGTACTGACGGTTTCCGGAGAATTTGTTGATGGTGAGCAGGCAGTTGTTGGTACATCCACCACAGCGGGCCAGTTTTGTCTCAAATTTCAGATCGTTGATCTGGTCGATGGACAGCATGGTTGTCTGCTTGCCTTCGTAACGGTCACGGGCGATCAGTGCGGCACCGAACGCGCCCATGATACCGGCGATATCCGGGCGGATCGCCTGACAGCCGGAAATGGTCTCAAAGCTTCGCAGTACAGCGTCGTTGTAGAACGTACCACCCTGAACAACGATGTTCTGACCAAGTTCTGTCGGGTCGGACAGCTTGATTACCTTAAATAATGCGTTTTTGATAACAGAGTAAGCCAGACCTGCGGAAATATCAGCAACGGATGCGCCCTCTTTCTGCGCCTGTTTTACTTTGGAGTTCATAAATACAGTACAACGTGTTCCAAGGTCGATTGGGTTTTTCGCAAATAATGCTTCTTTTGCGAAATCCTGTACGGAATAGTTCAGAGATTTTGCAAACGTCTCGATGAAGGAACCACAGCCGGAGGAACATGCCTCATTTAACTGTACGCTGTCAACGGTGTTGTTTTTGATCTTGATACATTTCATATCCTGACCACCGATGTCGAGGATACAGTCAACCTTCGGATCAAAGAAAGCAGCAGCGGTGTAGTGCGCAACGGTCTCTACCTCGCCTTCATCCAGCATCAGGGCAGCTTTTACCAGTGCCTCGCCGTAACCGGTGGAGCAGGAAGACACGATATGCGCATCTGCCGGAAGCTGTTCGTAGATTTCTTTGATGGCAACGATGGAAGTAGCCAGAGGACTTCCGTTGTTGCTGCTGTAGAAGGAGTACAGTAAGGTACCGTCTTCGCCAACCAGAGCAACTTTGGTTGTGGTGGAACCTGCATCGATACCGAGATAGCAGTTTCCACTGTAGGTAGAAATGTCACCTTTTTTGACGCATGCGCCGTTGTGACGTGCAGTAAATTCGTCGTAAGCGGCCTGATCTGCAAACAGCGGATCCATACGCTCTACTTCGAATTCCATGTGGATTTCACCTTTTAATTTATTAAGCAGTTCTTCTAAGGATACCTGATTTTCTTCCTTATAATTTAAGGCTGAACCGATGGCTGCAAACAGATGGGAGTTCTCCGGAACAATGGTGTGCTCCTCATCCAATTTCAGTGTGCGGATAAATGCTTCTTTCAGTTCAGATAAGAAATGAAGCGGACCGCCAAGGAATGCAACGTGACCACGGATCGGTTTACCACAGGCCAGACCACTGATGGTCTGGTTTACAACTGCTTGGAAAATAGAAGCAGACAGATCTTCACGGGTTGCACCTTCGTTGATCAGCGGCTGAATATCTGTTTTTGCAAATACACCGCAGCGGGCAGCAATCGGGTAGATCGCCTTATAATTTTTTGCATATTCGTTCAGACCACTGGCATCTGTCTGGATCAGGGAAGCCATCTGGTCGATAAAGGAACCGGTACCGCCGGCACAGATACCGTTC
>CAVKTR010000098.1:2457-9881 GCA_963659325.1 Dysosmobacter segnis | reverse complement strand
TTCAGAACTGCTCTTTTTCTCTACTCTGAATCTGATACTTTCCTTATGAATTATAACACGGAACTGGATCGATATGATAATAAACGGGAAATGAATCAAATATTAGATGAAATGAATATTACTGAGGTGCCGATAATGATACAGTTTTTAGACGGTGATATAAAAGAATATGCAGGCGATTCATTATGGGAACTTGTACAGTAAAGAATGGTTAAGAAAAGATACTACACTTGAAGTAAGAAAACTTGCTCTGGTGTAGTATCTTTCATTTTGTGGTTAAAAAGAAGTGAACGTATCAGTGCATCCGCCGAAATTCCAGCGGTGTCATGCCGGTTGCTTTTTTGAACATGGAAATAAAATGGCTGGTATCTTCTTCTACCCAGTGATTCCCGATGGAGTCAAACATAAAGGGTGCACTCACAGGTGTATTTCTAAAATAGATTGGCATAGCGTCCTCCATTTGTTTCAAAATGTTATATTTTTTAGTGAAACTTATTATACACCCAACATAAAAAATCTGCTATACTGAAGATACTTAATGTAATAGACAGCACAGCAATCTGACATGGAGCTGCAAATATGGGGTAATCGGATGGATTACTCGGATTTGAGCAGAATGTAGTGATGCAGAAAGTTGTGTTATTTTGTTATGTAATTAGGAGGAGGAAACTATGAAACAGTTTGATTATGCAATGGTAAAAGATCCGGAATATTTCCGCGATGGTCGTCTGGATGCACATTCCGATCATGTGTATTATGCGTCTGAAGAAGAAGTCTGGGACAAAGAGACTTCTTACCGCGAGTCCCTGAATGGACTCTGGAAATTCCAGTATGCGAGAAATTATGAGAGCGCGATCCAGGGATTTGAGGCAGAAGAGTATAACTGCAAAGACTGGGAAGACATTTATGTGCCGGCTCACATCCAGATGGAAGGCTACGATGCACCGCAGTATGCAAACGTGCAGTATCCGTGGGAAGGACATGAGGACATTCACCCGGGCGAGATCCCGACACATTTTAACCCGACGGCAAGCTATGTAAAATATTTCACTGTTCCGGAGCAGATAAAGGGCAAACGATTATTCATTTCTTTCCAGGGAGCAGAGAGTGGACTGGCTCTGTGGCTGAACGGAAAATTTGTGGGATACAGCGAGGATTCCTTTACTCCGTCTGAGTTTGAACTGACCGGGTATGTAAAAGAGGGTGAAAACAAGCTGGCAGCGCAGGTATTCAAATGGACCGCAAGCAGCTGGTGTGAGGATCAGGATTTTTACCGTTTTTCCGGTATTTACAGAGACGTATATCTCTACACCGTTCCGGAAGTTCATGTAAATGACCTTCGTATCCGCGCAATTCCGGAAGAGTCGCTGACAAGCGCAGAGTTTGAGCTGGTGACAAAGACATGGGGAAGCGGACAGCTGAAAGTTGTTCTTTCTAAGGATGGTGAGACCGTTCTGGAAGCTACAAAAGCAATCTCCGGAGAGGATACATTTTCTTGGAAAGTGGATGCTCCGTTACTCTGGAGTGCAGAAGATCCGCAGTTATATGATCTGGAATTAATCGTATCTGATACAAATGGAAACGTGCAGGAGATCATTCCACAGAAAGTCGGCTTCCGCCGTTTTGAAATGAAAGACGGTATCATGACACTGAACGGAAAACGTATCGTATTCAAAGGTGTAAACCGTCATGAGTTCAGTTCTGTCAGTGGTCGTTACGTATCCGAGGAGGAGCTGCGCAAAGATCTGACAACCATGAAATTAAACAATATCAATGCCATCCGTACCTGCCATTATCCGGATATGTCCAAAATCTATGAGCTGTGCGATGAGTTTGGTCTGTACATGATCGACGAGACAAACCTGGAATCCCACGGTTCCTGGGATGTGGCAGAGATGACAAAAGACTTTACATATACCGTTCCGCACAACAAACCGGAGTGGCTGGAAATGATGCTGGATCGTGCAAATTCTATGTATCAGCGTGATAAAAACCATCCGGCCATTCTGATCTGGTCCTGTGGAAATGAGTCCTTCGGTGGAAAAGATATTTTTGAAATGTCACAGTTGTTCCACAGAGAGGATCCGACCCGTCTGGTTCATTACGAAGGTCTGTTCCATGACCGCAGCTACAATGACACCAGCGATATGGAAAGCCAGATGTATCCGTCTGTTGAGTCCATCAAAGAATTTCTTGCAAAGGATGACAGCAAACCGTTCATCTGCTGTGAGTACACACATGCTATGGGAAATTCCTGCGGTGCCATGCACAAATACACTGATCTGACCGATACTGAGCCGAAATATCAGGGCGGCTTTATCTGGGATTACATTGATCAGTCTATTTACAAAAAAGACCGTTATGGTAAAGAATTCCAGGCATACGGCGGCGATTTTGGCGAGCGTCCGACAGATTATAATTTCAGCGGAAACGGTATTGCATACGGCGGCGATCGTGAGGCTTCTCCGAAGATGCAGGAAGTAAAATTCAACTATCAGAACATTACTGCGAAAGTAAGCGAAGATAAAGTAGCAGTCATCAACAAGAACCTGTTTGTAAATACAGATACGTTTGATGCAAAAGTAACACTGGCAAAAGACGGAAAAGTTGTCTGCACAAAACCGCTGGCAACTGCAGTTGCACCGTTAAGCGAAGAGACCTACGATCTCCCGATTGCAAAACAGGAGCGTCCGGGCGAATATACCGTGACGGTATCTTTCCATTTGAAAGCTGATACCGTATGGGCGAAAGCAGGACATGAAGTAGCTTTCGGCCAGTATGTATACCAGGTAGAAAAAGCACCTGTTGTATGCACAGAGGAGATCGAGGTTATCCGCAGCACACACAATATCGGTATCCGCGGAGCTCATTTTGAGGTATTATTCTCTGCATTAAACGGAGGTCTGGTATCTTATAAATATGCAGGCCGTGAGATGATCGAGTCCATTCCGAAGCCAAACTTCTGGCGTGCACCGATCGACAACGACTGTGGAAACCTGATGCAGATGCGTTATGCACAGTGGAAGATCGCAAGTATGTATCTGAACCACAAAGATTACCGCGGTGGTATTTATGTGGGGGGACATCAGCCACAGCTTGAGGTAAAAGAGCATTCCGCAGTGGTATCTTATACTTATGTAATGCCGACCACACCGATGGCAGAGTGCCATATTTCCTATGAAGTATTCGGCGATGGATGCGTAAAAACAACGCTTACTTATGATCCGGTCAAAGAGCTGGGCGATATGCCGGAGTTTGGCGTAATGTTCAAGCTCAATGCAGATTATGATCATATAGAATGGTACGGACTGGGCGAGGCTGAGACTTACGCAGACCGTAAACATGGTGCAAAACTTGGCATTTACAAAAACATGGTAGCTGATAATATGGCTCATTACATGGTTCCGCAGGAGTGTGGTGCAAAAGAAGAAGTCCGTTGGGCGAAAGTAACAGACCGCAAGGGACGCGGAATGTTTTTTGAGATGGATCCGGAAAATGGTCCGATGATGTTCTCGGCACTTCCGTATACACCGCATGAGATGGAAAATGCAATGCATCCGTATGAGCTTCCGGAGGTTCATTATACGGTAGTACGCGCGGCGAAAGGCCAGATGGGTATTGCTGGTGATGACAGCTGGGGTGCACGGATTCATGAGGAATATCTGCTGAATACAGATGAAAAAATGACATTTAGTTTCGTGTTCAAAGGGTTATAAAAGTTTCTTATTAATGTGAATTAACGGAAGGATTTGAAAAGTTTTACGTTAAAGTGAAGCAACGATAGGCTTTGAAAAGTTTTACGTTAAAGTGAAGCAACGATAGGTTGTGAAAAAGGTCTCCGTCAATTTTGTCTCCGCGGCTAACAATCGCTCGCTGAGAAAAAATGGCCGGAGACCTTTCTTTTACGTTACAATGCAGTTCGGAAGTTAAAGGTTCGTTTGAACAACATTGACACAAGAGGATGTAATTGGTAAAATCTTAGAAATAATAAAGGTTGTAATTAAGAAAAAAGTCGATTATGCTTATTTTGATATTTCCCAGACAGTGTTTGGAAAATCAGAAAAGTGTGTATGGTTCTAAGAAGGGATGGCTGATATGATCGGATTTAGTATTATGACATGGGTGATTGCGGCTGTTATGATAGGTTTGAGTATTTCTCTGCTGAAAGGAAATTATACTTTTGTTCATGGTAATGTATTTGACAGAACAAAGGATAAGGCAGGATACGCAAAACGACTTGGAAAACCGGTGTTTCTGCTGGCTGTTGGAATTGCAATTTCCGGAGCATTTGCTATTGTATTTCCAAGGGAATATGCTATGACGATTGTGATTATCTTTCTGCTATTAGTGGCAGCAGTAACCATTGGTCTGTTTTACAGAGTGGATAAAATGTCATGAGTAATCTGATTACATGTTTAACAAAAAAGGAGTGGGGAGTCTGGATAGGAGCATTGCTGGTCATCATGGTATCAAATATTTTTTCGGCAAATTTTAATGTATTGACGTTAATTGCTTCGTGCGTTGGTGTTACATCTCTGATCATTGCGGCGAAAGGAAATGTCTGGTCACAGATTTTGATGATCCTGTTCAGTATTCTTTACGGAATCATTTCATGGCAGTTTCATTACTGGGGAGAAATGATGACCTATCTTGGAATGACGATGCCGATGGCCATCTGGTCAACAATAACATGGATCAGAAATCCGTCCGAGAGTGGAAAAGAAGTAGAGATTCAGCAACTGACGAAAAAACATATATTTCTATTAGTTACGAGTGCCACCGTTATTACCATTTTATTTTTCAAAATACTAGCTGCATTAGAAACGCCAAATATCGTGTTCAGCACAATATCTATTACGACAAGTTTCCTGGCTGCATCACTGACAATGCTGCGTTCCTCCTATTATGCAGTTGGATATGCCGCAAATGATATTGTACTGATCGTGCTCTGGATTATGGCAACGCTGAAAGATCCATCCTATTTTTCAGTAACCATCATTTTTATGATATTTTTCATCTTTGATCTATACGGCTTCGTTAGCTGGAGAAAAAGAGAGACAGCAAAGATAGAAAACGTAAATGAAAGAAATCCGTAAATTTTTTTCTGGCAGGCGATTGTTAGCCGCCGGAACAAAATTTACGGATTTCTTTTTCACAACCTACAGCTTAACCACAAAAGAATTTAAAAATAAAAGCGTTTTAAAGTTCAATTAAGGTTCTCTTTGTAAACTCTCTGTAAAAGGAGGGCAAAACCAAATGGATGCACAGAAAATTTTTAAACGATATGAATATAAATACATGTTGACTTCAGAACAGCAATCCGAGTTAAAAGAACTCATGCAACAATACATGATTGCAGACGCTTTTGGCAGAAGCACCATCTGCAACCTTTACTTTGATACTCCGCAGTATCTTCTGATCCGGCGATCGCTGGAAAAACCGGTTTATAAAGAAAAAATAAGGCTTCGCACTTACGGTCAGGCCACCCCGGAGACAAACGCCTTTATCGAGTTAAAGAAAAAGTACAAAAAAGTCGTGTACAAACGTAGAATCAGCGCCAGTTATGAAGATGCAATGCAGTATCTGTGTCAGCGGGCAGATGTGATCCCTCACAGTCAGATATGCTCGGAACTGGATTATGCACTGAGCTTGTATCAGGAAATCCAGCCGGCGATGTACCTTTCCTATGAACGGGAAGCTTTTTACGGCAAAGATGATCATGAGCTTCGTATTACTTTCGATCAGCATATTTTATGGCGAACCAAAGATTTGGAATTAACCAGTCCGGTTTACGGCAGAGAACTTTTGCAGCCGGGACAGGTGTTGACGGAGATCAAGATCGGGCATGCAATGCCGTTGTGGTTAAACCATTTTTTAACCGAACATCACATTTACCGCACTTCGTTTTCGAAGTATGGAACCGCCTACAAGACTTTATTAATGGAGGCGGGACAGAAAAAAAGAATTAGTATGCATTGTTAGTACATAGTAGAAGGAGAAAAACAAATATGATAAATACATTTTTTCAGGGAATTTTTGACAGCTCAACCACATCGGTCATTCCGGTGAGCCAGTTTCTGTTGTGCATTGTGGTGTCACTGGTGCTTGGCATCATTCTGGCATGTGCCTACAGTTATAAAACGCGGCATAACGGAAGTTTCGTCCGGACACTTGCCATTTTACCGGCAGTTGTGTGTGTGGTCATCATGATGGTAAACGGCAATGTCGGCGCAGGTGTGGCTGTGGCAGGAGCGTTCAGTCTGGTTCGTTTTCGAAGCGTTCCGGGAAGCGCCAAAGACATCGGAGCAATTTTTATCGCAATGGGAACCGGACTTGTTACCGGAATGGGATACCTTGGTTATGCAGCTGTTTTTACCGTGGTATTGTCATTGATCATGGTGGCTTACGTACATATGAATCTGTGGGACAGACGTCAGATCAGCGAAAAACAGCTGATTATCACAATTCCGGAAGATCTGGATTACACTCAGGTGTTTGATGATCTGATGGAACAGTACACGGAGAAAAATAACCTTGTAAAAGTAAAAACAACCAACATGGGAAGCCTTTTCAAACTGACCTATGAAGTGAAATTAAAAGATCCTGCAAAGGAAAAAGAGTTTATTGATGAACTGCGTTGCCGCAATGGAAATCTGGAGATCATGATGACCAATCAGGAAATTGGCAGTCAGTTACTATAGAAATATTATCTGATAAATGAAGTGAATGAGGAATCAGACCATGAATGAATCTGGTAAGAGAGCAAGAGTGTGCGCGTAAGCGCGGGAGGAAACTATGAAAAAACGAAGAATTATGATCGCAATGCTGATCGGTACGATGGCATTTTCAGGCATTATGACCGGATGCGGTACCAATACATCAAATACACAGTCCAGCGCAGAGGCGGAAAGTGGAGATTCTGCGGATAGTACGCAGGGAACAGCAAGTTTATTGGACACAAGTGATATGTTTACGAAACGGGATCTGGATGCGTCCTATGATGAGTCAGAGTGCACAGCAATCACGCTGGATGATGAAAACAGCAGCTGTGACAGTGATGCAGTGACCATCGACGGGCAGACGGTGACGATCACAAGCGAAGGAACTTATCTGATCAGCGGTACTTTAAGCAATGGAAGTATCGTGGTAGATGTGGCAGATTCCGAAAAAGTGCAGCTTGTGTTTGATAATGTTTCAATCACCAACGAGAGCGGTGCAGCAGTGTATGTCAGACAGGCGGACAAAGTATTTCTGACGCTGGCAGAAGGCAGTGAAAATACAATTGTTTCCAATGGAACTACCACAGAAGATGACAGCAATATCGATGGCGCGATTTTTGCAAAAGATGATCTGACCATCAACGGAACCGGCACATTGAATGTGACATCCGCAGCACACGGTATTGTATGCAAGGATGATCTGGT
>CAVKTR010000098.1:0-1938 GCA_963659325.1 Dysosmobacter segnis | reverse complement strand
GGTTTCCGATGGAACCATCACCATCAGTCAGTGCTACGAAGGACTGGAAGGACAGACAGTTACGATTTCCGGCGGTGTGATTGATATTACATCCAGCGATGACGGCCTGAACGCAGCTGGTGGAAACGACAGCAGCAACGATAATGGACCGGGCGGCGGAGATCCGTTTTCAGCAGATGAAAATGCTTATATCAATATTTCCGGTGGACAGATTACCATTGATGCAAGTGGTGACGGCATTGACAGTAACGGTGATCTGAACGTCAGTGGCGGCACGATTTTTGTCACAGGACCGGCCAGCGATGGTGACGGTGCCTTAGATTATGACGGAACGGCAACCATCACCGGAGGAACGGTTGTGGCGGCAGGAATGAGCGGCATGGCACAGAATTTCGGGGATGATTCCAGTCAGGGATCCATGCTGATCAATCTGGATGATACTCAGAGTGGCGAGATAACACTGACAGATGCAGAGGGAAATGAACTGATCAGTTTTACACCTTCCAGAGAATACAATTCCGTAGTTATTAGCTGCGCAGATTTAGAGGAAGGAGCAACTTACACATTAAATACCGGTGAGACAGCGACAGAAGTAACTTTATCGAGCCTGGTATACAGTAACGGACAGAGTCAGGGCGGACAGCCGGGAGGAATGCAAAATGGACAGATGCCAGACCAGAACGGACAATCAGATAGTAATGCCCCGTCGGGACAGCCGGGGGATGGAAATGATCCGGGTCAGGGTGGCCCAGGTGGAAATGGAAACGGACGCCCGGGCGGACAGCCAGGTCAGGGCGGCCCGGGACAAAATAACACCGATAGCAGCCAGTCAGGAACCGACCAGAGCAACACAAATAATAACCAAGCAGAATCTAACCAGAGCAGCAGTCAGTCCAATACTTGATAGTTTAAAAAATGCAGATACAACGATAAATATGAATGTAAATGCACAACAGCTTATAACCTAGACGGTGGCGGTTCTTCTACCATGTATTTTAATGGTGAAGTTGTGAATAATCCGACCACGAACGGACACAGTTTTTCAGAAAGAGAGGTAAGTGACATTGTATACATCGGATATGAATAAATGGAAAAAAATGCAGATGATCTATGCAGGCGTGACGGCTTTCTGCATTATCGGAACGATCATTTATGAACATTTCAGCTATGGAGAGTATTCCATATTGATGCGGATTTCATTTCTGTTTCCACTGCTTGGCGGCGTGGTGCTGTATGGCGGTTTACGGAAGTGGAAACGGCCGATTTTGACCATGGCCTATTGTCTGTGGAACAGTGGCATTGCGATTTTTATATCGGGTTGTCTAGTGGGTGGAATTATCACCATTTCCGGTAGAAGCTTTGCTTATGGTTCATGCTATTGGGCAACGGGACTGATTTTTCTGGTGACGGCTGTGGCCGCAGGCGCAGTACCGGCGAAGGGACGGAAGATTTTATAATGGAAGTATAATAAACAACAGATCCACTTGATTGGAGTGCAAGTGAATCTGTTGTTTATGTTTGAACGTATTTAAAAATTATTTTGCGTAAACATAAGGAGCTTCATTATCATATACGACCATAACACATCCTTTTCCGCTTTTCCAACCTGAGTAGAAAGCAGAGCGGGTACGAGTATAATTAGTGTATTGAATGAGTGTTGCAATACTGGTAATGGTTCCAACTGGCTCAGGAAGAAGGTTTACAAGAGTCGTAGCAACAGAATTGTCCCAACCATCTTCTTTTAGCATATACTGGTATGCTTTTTTGCAATCGGATGCAGAGACAGTGTATCGAGCAATAACCTGACGGGAGGTAGCTGTTGTAGATATTTCGGCTGGTACTTGGTTTGCAAAACAAGGTAATGTGGTAAAATTTACGATTAAGAGTGATGAAAGTAAAATTGTGGATAATTTTTTTAAAGTATACATAATGTTTCCT
>CAVKTR010000097.1:0-9930 GCA_963659325.1 Dysosmobacter segnis | reverse complement strand
ATTTTTATTTTTCTCTGATGATCTGTACATCCCAGCTGCCAAGGGCAAGTTTTTCCCCTGCTGCAATATCAATTCCCGGTAATGTCTGGTTCTCTTTCATCAGATACTCACCATCTGCGCCGGCGTAAACAGCTTCTGCCGGTGTATGGGAATAGTTAAAATAGAACCACACTGTTTTTCCGTTTTCGTCTTTCATGCGACGCACAATTACCGGGAATGCTGTGTTCTGCACTGCGTCCGCAATACCAGCTTCCTTCATGGCATCTGCCAGCAGCTTCTGCAGATATTTTTCAGAAGTCTTGCATGCCAGATACTGCGCCGTACCTTTTCCGTAATGATTTATGGTTACTGCCGCATAATCTTTCCATGCATAGTGATCATAAGATGCCAGCACTTCTGCACCTTCCGGTTTCACAAGTTCCATGAAAAGTTCTGCCTGCTCATCCTCTGTACCACTCAATTTCACATCTTTCGGGAAAGTGAAATTGCTGTAAGAAATACCAAGGCATTCATTTAATACATGTGGGAATGCATCGTGGTATACTTTTACATTTTCGTCTGTATAAGCGGTCTTGAATGTAGTGAGCAGATATCCGCCATCTGCCACATACTGTTTCATGCGCTGCAGATCTGCCTCGCAGGCCGCATACAGCGCCGGAACGATCACCATCTGATAACGATCCATCTCTTTGCAGGACGGCTCAATGAAATCAACTTCCACATTCATTTTATAAAGGGCATCATACATCCAGCGAACCACATCATTATAGCCTGTCTCACCTGCTCCGCCCGCTGTAATGTCAATACGGAACCAGTCAAGTGCTGACAACGCATCGTTGCTGACAACCATAGCCACTTTGTTCTCTTTTTTCAGATTGCAGAGGGCCGGGCTCAATGCCGCAAAATCACATCCGATGGTTTTTGCCTCACAGTATACATGATTTTCCTTGAAATCATGGCTCAGCAGTCCACGCCAGTAAGTCTCAAAGGAGTTGTGGATGGAATGCCAGTGCCAGTACTCAACCATGGCTGCACCAGATGCCACATGACTGAAAGCCTGCTGACGAAGCTGTCCCGGATACGGGGTCCAGCACGGATAGCCCTGTGCCTCTGTCTCAAGGACAAAGTAGTTGTTCTGTTTCAGAGAACGGGTCATATCACCACCAAAGGCGATCTCTGCACCGGTCAGTTCATCCTGTGTCGGGTGGTAAATATCGCAGCCTGCCACGGTCAGTGCTTCTCTTGCAATCTCAAAATGATTGTTTGCCGGCTGCACGCCATAAGAATATCCACGCCACTCAAAATCCAGATTGTGGGTGATAAACTGATCCGGACGGGCATATTCTTTTACAATATTGGACTGCCAGGTCAAAAACTCGGTAACCAGTCCACGGCGGAACTTGTCAAATTCAGCACCAAGGCTTCCGTTGATGGTTCCACGCACATCCGGGAAATCTTCCCAGTTATCCACACGGTTGCTCCAGTAATCAAGACCAAACGCTGCGTTCATGGCATCGGTGCTTCCGTCAAATTTTTCCTTCAGATACTCCACAAAAGCGGCCTGTACGTTTGGGCCGGCAGTATCATAATATTTTGTCTCATTATCCAGCTGGAATCCGATGATGCATTTGTGTTCCTGACACACTTCCAGCAATTTACGGATCACACGCTCACCGTATTTCAGATAATTTGGATTTGTGATATCCATGATCTGACGCGCACCGTACACCCCCTCGCCCTGATGCGTCACGGCCAGAACTGTCGGATCCATTTTTACCAGCCAGGACGGAACCGCATAAGTCGGTGTACCGATGATGACGTCGATGCCTGCCTCCTCCATGGCATCCAGCACTTTGGTCACGGTGGAAAAATCAAACTGACCTTCCTGTTTTTCGTAAGTGCTCCATGTGGATTCTGCGATACGGACCACGTTGATACCGGCGGCTTTCATCATTTTGATGTCTTCCGCTAAGCGGTCATACGGAAGATACTCATAATAATATGCTACCCCATACAGTAATTTGTTCATGAAAATGCCCTCCTTTTTTTGGTGTTGATAAACGGTCGAAATGCGGAATTTGAATCTGTGAAGCGGCATGCAGGCTCACACGAACAATTTTCTATCTGCGCTGCGCCATCAATTGTCGCCTCCTTCCGCAAACTCACCAACAGCAAAAACGGCTGTTGGCTCAAACACACTCCCGGAGGCGACATTATGCTCGCTCCGATAGCGAAAATTGCTCTACCGTTTCGCCTTGCATGTCCGCTTTCACAGATTAATTCCTGCATTTCTACACATCAACAACAATATACTGCTTTACAAAAAATCAAATTATTTTTGTTCGCAATTTACTATGTGCTACTTAATATATTCCTATATTACAACAACTAATTTTTTATGAAAAGAAAACCATTATCCTAAAATGGACATCTATTATCCTTATAAGCTCTTAATTTAATGATATTTACTCTTCTAATACTTTCAGCACGTCTTCATCTCTCAGATGTACATGAATTCCGTTTACTTCTACTTCATCTGTCAGTGGAATAACAAGGCATGGTACCCCATCTATCATGCGTGTTTCCACAAGGCTTGCCTGCTCCGGACTTACTTTCACCGTCATCTGTGGAGTCTTTACTTCAAACTTACGTGTATCGGAAATATTGTTTGCCATGACGGTCATCTGCGCACCGATTTCCTCATCATACTGTTTTTCAAACTGCTCCAGATTTTCCTCCGGTGCACCGCTGCGCTCCAGAAGTTTGCGCACCTGCATTTTATCCAGCTCCAGCGGTTCTCCGTTTTCTTTCTGCTCCTCGATCATCTCGTTGAGATTTTCATGGATGTTGCGCACCACATCATACACACATTCCTCTCCCAATGTATCCTCAATGATCGCCTGAAAAGATTCTTTCTGCTGTCCGGCCGGAATCGGCTGTACACAGCCAAGCAGCTGCTCAGTAATATCCGGGCAGAGTTCATTTGCATTTTTAGAATAATAAAGCAGGCGGTGAATATCTGTGTTACGATCCTGAAAAGCAGGAAATAAAAATCCCTGCTCCGGCATATCCACCAGCCAGTCACGGATACGATCTTCAATGCTGTTTGTCTCCACGTTATAGCAAAGTCCGGCTTTTGACAGTGTCACCGGGCACAGACAGCACAGCACAAAGTTGTATATGTAATCCGATGCATCGTCCATTTCCAGACCATCGGATGTTTTCATCGGAATATCATAAGAACCATGCACCAGCAAAATCAGATAATTTTCCGGATGATAATAGGTCTCAATGATACGGTCATAAAAAGCATCCAGCATCGCATCATCTTTTAACTCACTGTCACGCAACGCCAGCAGACTCTTCTGTGTACCTTCGCCCATTTCCTGTTCCAATGGGAACTCCATATTCAGCAGATTTTTACCTAATGTGCCAGACAGACTTTTTCGGAAAATATCCAGATATTTGTAAATTTCTTCCTCCGGGAGAGATAAAAATGCATCTTTAAACTCCACCACTTTATTTTTATCTGCGTCCACATAGCATCCGCAAAGGCGGTTCAGACAGCAGCGCTCTTTTGTAAATAATTTTTTAATTTCTGTAACTTCTTTCTTATTCATATAACTACATTCTCCTGTTACTATTTTTCTATTATTTTGTAATCTTTCTTTTTACGTATTGCCCTTTCGCAACTAAGGTTTGCGAACAGATAACGAACCTTTTTCACAAAACTATTTCAGCTTTTGCGATAGCATCCCGGAAACTGATTTCTATTCTGGCATAAACTCCCGGGTCATTTCGATAAATGCCTTCATTGCCGGTGACACCCAGCGGTTTTTGCTGTAGATTACCTGCATCAACATAGATAACTGAAATCCCTTTACGGAAAACAATGCCACTTTTTTCTCCCGCAACGCTTCCTCCAGCGTAAATCTTGGGAGCAGGGATACGCCCAGATTTTCGATAACCGCATCAATGATCAGACGGGTATAACCAATCTCTGTGATAGAAGGTCTGCGTTCCCTCTGTTCCACTACATACTGTTCAAACGCCTGGCGGTAATTACAGCCTTCCTCGATCATAATAAAATTTTCTTCCAGAACCGTATCCAATGGAATATCTCTTTTTCCGGCAAAAGGATGGTTCACCGCACAAAAAAAACGGATTTCCGTCGGCACTTCGTGAGCAGTCACCCAGTTTATATGATTGATCGTGTTATCCACCGTCAAGATCAGATCAAGTTTGCCTTTTCCAAGCAACTCCATACATTCGAGCGTTGTCGCCACAACAACCTTCACATTTGCCTTTGGATAACGCTTCTTAAACTCCCGGAAAATAATGCCATAGCGGGATGCGCACAACGTCTCCATGATTCCGACACTGACTTCACCACCCGGCTCTTCCCCTTCCGCAAAATGTTCCAGCGCCATGGCCTCACAGCGCTGCAGATCGTAAGCATAATCCAGAAATTCTTTTCCTGCGGCAGAAAGCACCGCACTTTTACCATTTCGTTCAAACAGAGATACGCCCAGTTCCCGCTCCAACGTCTGAATCTGCATCGTCACTGTCGACTGCGCATAACCAAGGTCTGATGCGGCTCTGGAAAAATTGCCGATCTCCGCGATTTTAATAAATGTCTTTACATTTCGTAGTTCCACTTTTTCTCACCATTTACGCAATATTTGCTCCGCAAGACAGGCAATCTGCATCGGTAATTTCCGTTTTTGCTGTATTGCAGAACATATTTTCTCTCACCCGTTATTGTATCTGGAATTACGATGGAAGTAAACCTTTATCGTTCATTTTTTTTGATTTCACATATCATTTTTTTCAATTTTACAAATAGGTAACTATGTAGTATTCTAGTATCAGAAATTGAACGAAATTTCAAAATCACTTTTTTACAACTCTCAACAAACAAGCGAAAAAACCTGTCCAGTGGACAGGTTTTTTTGATACCTTGTTTGCGTGGCTTAAAATTTTATTTTTGTTTATGAAAGCGCCCTCAGGAATTTTGTCTTTCCGGCTAACAATCGCTCGGCAAGAAAAAATTCCCTGAGGGCGCTATTTACGTAAAGAATAAATACATAAAATTTTGCACCACGACGGCACGGCGCACCGCAAGCTGATTACCCGGTACGGTGCAAGTAATATATCAAAGCATTTCCCACATTATCCAACCGGAAAGTATCTTTGCTTTTGTTATTATTTATACTACGTAGATGGAACAACAATAAAAAGAAAAACTCCAAGGCAAGGGGTAGATTGATTTTCGTCATCGGAGCGAGCATAGTCCGATTGCGCGAGTGTGTCTGAGGCTGCTGTTTTTGCAGCCGAGTTCACGGGAGCAATCGGAATTAAGCGGCGCAGCGCAGATAGAAAATCATTCGTGCCTGCATTGGAGTTTTTTCTTTTATTTTGTTCTCTATTTACCAAAAATCATTTTCGCACAACCATACATTCCCGCATCATTTCCAAGAGAAGCCAGCACGAATTTTGTATCCTCGCAGGCATGGAACGTGCGCTCTTTGAAGTTCTTCTGAACCACATCAAGCAAAATCGGTCCTGCTTTGGATACACCACCACCGATGACAAACATCTCCGGATCAACCACGCATGCGATGGAAGCCAGCGCACCACCGAGGATCTTACCAAGTTCCTCAACCAGCTCTGTTGCAACGGCATCTCCTGCCTTCGCAGCATCAAAAATACCTCTTGCACTTACTTCCGGCAGATTGCGCAGTGTCGTTGCAGTATCATCTGCTGCCAGACGTTTTTTTGCCAGGCGAACGATACCGGTTGCAGAAGCATACTGCTCCAGGCATCCGCACTTACCGCATCCGCATTTTTCCGTCTCTGTATCGGATACTTTAATATGTCCGATTTCACCGCCTGCGCCATGTACACCACCGATGATAGAACCGTTGATGATAACGCCGCCACCAACACCGGTTCCCAGAGTTACCATAACACCGTTCTTGCAGCCCTGTCCGCCGCCTTTCCACATCTCGCCCAGTGCAGCTACATTGGCATCATTTCCAACTTTGACCGGCAGACCGATTTTTCCGGAAAGCTCTGCTGCCACATCCACAACACCCCATCCGAGGTTGACGCATCTGCACACAACGCTGTCATCTTTGACCGGACCCGGAACGCCGATTCCAATTCCTTCCACATCATCTTTGCTGATACCGGCATCTGCAAGTTTGCCCTCTACAGCTGCCACGATATCATCCAGAATGGATGCGCCGTTGTTCTCTGTGTTTGTCTTAATTTCCCATTTGTCCACGATCACGCCAGTATTCTCAAACAAACCAATTTTGCATGTTGTGCCTCCTACGTCGACACCAAATCCGTACTTCTTCATTTCTTCTACCTCTCTGTTCTTCTTTTTTTCCTAAACTCCTCATTAATTTTAGTATAGCACATTTTCCGCCCCTGTCTCAATGCCAGATTTCTATATTTAAGACTGGTTTTTTGTATTTTTCTGAACTATACTGAACACAGAAGTCCTTACTTGTCAGAAAACTTTCTGAAAATAGTATTGCGATTCAATATTTATAATAACAAGAAGCAAGACATTCATAACAGGAGAACAATATGAAACTTGGAATTTTAGGAAGCGGTCTGATCGTGCGGGATGTCCTTCCACTGCTGGCCGCCATGAAACAGGAAGGGAAAATTGAAACCTGCTACATTCTGGCGAGATCATCCTCAGAAGAACGTGCCAGAGACCTTTGTAAAACCTATGAATTAGATGGTGTTTTTCTGGATTACGATGCCCTGCTGCAGACAGATATCGATACTGTATATGTGGCTCTGCCAAACACCCTGCACTTTGATTTTACGAAAAAAGCACTAGAATCCAGCAAACACGCCATCGTGGAAAAGCCGGTCACGCTGACCACAGAAGCATTGCGGATCCTCCGCGAAACCGCAAAAAAACATCACGTTATGATGATCGAAGCCATGAGTCTGCATTTTACCCCGGCATATCAGGCAGTACGCGAAACCTTACCGGAACTTGGTCCTGTGCGTATGATCAATTTTCAGTTCTGCCAGTATTCCTCCCGCTACGATGCATTTCTGGAGGGAAACATTGCTCCGGCCTTTGATCCGAACTGTGCCGGCGGCGCCCTGATGGATCTGAATGTCTACAACCTGCATGCCATCATCGGATTATTTGGCCGTCCGAAGGCATTTTCCTATCAGCCAAACATACAGCGCGGCATTGACACCAGCGGCGTAGTCACTCTGGATTACGGCAATTACAAAGCGGTCGCTCTGGCTGCCAAAGACTGCCAGGCTCCGGTGCATTCCACCATCGCCGGGGAAAAAGCATGCCTGACCATTCCGATGCCGATGAATCAGATCTCTGCCTTTGCCATCACAGACCGCAAAGGAAATCTTCTGAAAAACTGTGATTTTAAGGCAAACGTGCATCGACTCTCTTACGAATTTTATGAATTTGAACGAATGATCCGTGAACAGGATTTTGAGAAAGCAGATCGACTGCTGGAAACCAGCGAAATCGTGACAGAAATATTGGAAGCTCTGAGACCCTACTAGGGTTCAGAGCTTCCATCCTTTTACATAAAATTCATTACTATGTACAATCTGTGATTCTTTTTATCATTCAAAAAATAACACCAATTTTTTATTTTTTCATTAAAACTATAGTATTGTTCCTCTTTTAACCATTCATCATACTCCACAGTACCAAACAAATTCTGTCCAAGAAAATTTATCTCCGTATTTATCTGTTCCATTTCCTTTTGTGAAAGCATACCAGAACCTTGCCTCTGATAAAAAAACACATCCTGCTTATTTACGTCATGACTTTTCAAGTCCACCAAAGACATTGTTCCTCTATAGGATACAATTGCGTACAATTCTCCATCTCCACCAAATCCTTGGTTGGACTGGATATCTATCGCATGCATAAATAATGGCAATTCTTTTCCCCAGTTTGCCTTCACTGACATTCTAAGATTTATTGTCTCCCATTGACACGCAAAAGCCAATACTACACATCCTAATATAATTATTAATAAGTAATAATGCCGTTTTTTCTTTTTCATACTCTTTCACGTCCTCTTGAATGCCAGCTGAATGTTTGCAACTATTTTCACAATACTATGCTATATAAGATATTACAATATTGAAAGGTCGTATATAACCAGCAGATTGCATAGCATAGCAATAATTATTTCCAAATCCTATTGCGAAATTATCATATCCATTCCATGCAAAATCATAAATATCCGTTACATAAAAATGCACATAATATCCATTTGCTTTCTTACTAAATGTCGCTGAATAACTTACCTTATGTAAAGCTGTATATAAGTCAAGACCATCCACGTCCTTATTAAATGCTACCGTTCCATTAACCGTCCCCGCCAATTTTCCATTGGCTAAAATCTCATTTTCAAATTTTTCTGTGGCATCACACATAATACTATCACTATTACAAACCTGTTCAGCCCATGAATCACAATCACTGATATAATCAGATGGATTTTTTGTACTTCCTTCTGGTACAATCGCATGTTCCATATATTTAGCTGTTTGCGGTGCTCCCATTGTTTTTACTAATTGTATTCCTAACGCATAATTAGCAAGGCACTGATCATATACAACTGTTTGTGTACTAATTTTATTTTCATTCAACATAAAAATGTCAATATGGATAGTATCAGAAGAAACAGGGTATCTGCTGTCGGAACAGAAAAAGTTTCAAAATAAATCAAAAAATATTGATGAAGTCTACCAATCAGTGTTTTTTCGTTGTATAATGATTTTGTCGTACAGGGTCACTTTCCTTTGTAATGTTTTCAACAAATTCATTATACATCAGAAAGCCCTGTACGATATTTTTTTATGAAAAAGTTGTAAAGTGGTGTTTCTGTAATAATAATGGGTTTATATGACGGTATTGTAATTCTTATATTTCCATATCCATATAATTATTCTTTTTTGTCATGGGAAGATTTTCAGATTTGGATTATCCCTATTACATTAAGTAAATTGTTATATTTTTTAACTATGCTCATCATACAACTCCGTGCATCCAGATATACTTTCCAACACGCAAAATTTTTACCATCCTTATTTTTACTTGTTCCTCCTAGTATTTCTATCTTTTTTATATGCATGTTTGTTCAATTTAGAACCCAAACAACTCTGTCTCCTACCCTAAGTAAAATGCTCATAATTTCGACTATTTTACTATTTTTGCTAAACATTTTTATCGTCATGACACATAATTACATCGTAAAGAGAAGCAATGAATACTCTGATCTCCAGCTGCTTCTCCAACGGGAACAAGATATCTCCGAATACTATAAAGCATTGATTGCAGAAACAGAAAGCAAAAATCGTTTTATTCATGATATCAAAAAGCACCTTCAATCCATTTCCATTCTGAATCAAAATGGTGAAGCAGAAAAAATAAATGACTATATCAACACATTAATCAATTCCTCTGAACTGCAAACTTCCGTCCGCCTCTGCAATCATGAATTACTAAATGCCATCTTTTGCAGATATCTCATGCAGTGCAGAAATGACAATATTGAATTTCAAGCTGATATACGAAAAGATACCTGCACATTTTTAACCGAAACGGACATGACTTCTCTGTTCTGTAATTTGTTGGATAACGCACTGGAAGCTGCCAGATATATTCCTGGTTCATTTATTGAACTGGCAATCCACCAACAACCGCAGACAGCATTTACAATTATTACACTTGTAAATTCCTGCCTGAAAAATCCTTTTTCCGGTACAGGTAAACATTTAAAAACCACAAAAGAAAACAAAGCACTTCACGGACACGGATTAAAAATTATAGAAAGAGTCATAAATCGCTATCAAGGAAATATGGACTACTATTACTCCGAGGAAAACCATGAATTTCATGTGATT
>CAVKTR010000096.1:0-10100 GCA_963659325.1 Dysosmobacter segnis | reverse complement strand
CGTGGGGCTGGCTCAGTTTGACCGTGCAAGTGGTTCATTTGGAACGGAATATACATACAGAATGCACTAAATTTGCTGTCTGACATATAATTTACTCTAAGTAATTGTGAACTTGTTTCGCAATTACCTATTTCATCATACTCGTTGCAATATGGAAAGTCTTGTAAAATATCTTCATTTTGAAAGGCGGACATAGCAAACCTTTCCGTTAAATATACTGTTCCGGTCTTCTAAGAGACAGGTAATTCAATTTTTCCCTTGCGTCCTTTACTTCCTGTAAATCAATATCACAGGTCAGTAACTGCTCCTTATCATCAGCTTTTGCAATTACATCTCCGTTTGGAGCAATGACCAGAGATTCACCTGCAAACACCATCTCACCTTCTGTCCCGACACGATTGCACATTGCAATAAACACCTGATTCTGCATCGCCTGCACGCGCATTTCCCATTCAAACATTTCCATCGGCTCCGCTTTCGTGTTCGCCGTAGGAACAATGACCAGATTAGCTCCTTTTAACGCGCAGGTACGAATACTTTCCGGCAAATGACGGTCAAAACAGATCACTATTCCCACATTTCCAAACTGGGTGCGAAACACCTTGAATCCATCATCTGACGGAGTGTAATAATCCTGCTCGTAAAATTTTTCATTCTGGGCAATGTGTACCATTTTTGCAATGTCTGAAATTTCTCCGTTTGGGTTAATCCATAAAGATGCATCATAGCGAACCTCTTTGGATTGCAGATACACATTTGGAGATAAATAATAATTATGTATTTTTGCCTTTTTTGAAAATTTCTGTATGGCAATATTATTTATATCGATACAATAATCGTCAACACAACGCTTTTCATATTGTGGGAAAAACGGCGTCAGTTGTATTTCCGGGAAAAAGATCAGATCACAATCTTTCGCCAGGTCACAATACTTTAGGCTTTTGTCAAGATTTGCCGTTCTGTCGGTTGTCATACTCATTTGTACAAGTCCAAGTTTCATGTATTATCCCACCTCCCACTATATCGCACGCTGAATAACTCTCGCATATGTATTTTCAGTGTCTTCTACGACTAAAATATCACCGCACTCAATATAATACTGAATCCTCTTTGCATACCACCAGTCACCTACTCCCAACATTGAAGTACCAAGAATATCGCCAATTATCCTTGCTTCTTTTCGTGGTTTATCTGACAGATGCTTCCAGATCAGGAAATCATAAAAATCTACCGGAACGCTTATACTTCTGCCTGATATTTCAGTAATAACTGACAGATCTGATAAAATCCACATCTTGAATACGGCGCATCACTGTACCAGATACGAACTGCTTCACCCTCTTCCAGATATTCCTGCAAACGTGATAAATCAGATGTATAATGTTCAAACATTTCCTGTAATTCTGATTCGTAATCGTCCTCATCATCCCACTGATTTTGATTGTAAAGGGACATTATTAGATTCTTGCGATAACTTCCAGTAATTTTCTCCTGAATATCTCCAATATCAAGTAAAAATCCAAGACAGATCACTTCTGCTGAACTGCCAGCTATCCAACTATAGTCTTTTTTCTCCGGTGCTTTCCTTTTTCCTGCTCCAAAACATGCCGTAGGACCATCATTTGAACTAACATAGATTTGTTCACATTTTGCCGCCTTCATGGAAGCAGCTTCGCTTTCACCAAATAAAATTTCTATCATATATTATGTCCTCTATACTGTATAAACTGTTTTGTCCAATAATATTTTTAGGATAATAAATGTCATTGAACACAATGTTATATCACCATCATTTAATCCATACAAATATTCATCCTGTTTCATTAATAGTTCCTACTTCATGTCAAGTAAAGTACCATACACTGTTTCATTTCCCTTGACTACAAACGCCAGATTTTCTTTTGCCTGATTCAGCAGGTGAAATAATCTCCGCACCTCAGATTGACCATTTTGCATCGGATGTATAGATCTGAGATACAAATCTTCATCATAATAATAACGTTCATCTAACACCACAACCATTTTCTCAGTATCCCGAACTGCTGTAATACCAAGCTCTGCCCCTTCCATCTGTGGAAAATACTGATATCCCTGCCGTACATAATCCTGCACCAGAGTATCTGCTTCTTTTGTATCATTTGCATACACCACGGACACATGCGGATACCCATTTTGATTTTTCCTTACAGGCAGATGCATCATATTTTGAATAAAAGAAGAAAGTTCCGCATTGGTGCGAATCCGGTTTGTCAAACGGAACGTCTGCAGATCCGGCAGCTCTTCCATACGTTTCATGGTACTCTGATCCATTTCTTTCGGTGAGATCATTTCTTCGGAATCACTGGAAAAAATGATTGGACGATTCTCACTCATATCCAGTAACACATTTAATTTATCTACCGAAAGCAGATGCGCTTCATCCACCAATATTGCATGATAATCATCTAGTGCAAACTGTTTTTCCAACTGATTATCTGATAAAAAATCAATCCTTTGCAAACGTTTATGTAAAATTTGCCATTTCTTTCCTGCTTCCCCGCAATGAATGATGCAGACCTGCTGTCGGTTGGATAGTTTCATTGCAATATCATAAAGAAGCAATGTCTTTCCCGTTCCTGGCAGACCACTGAATGAAAAATAGCCGGTCTGTTCCTCGCGGATTTTCTTCAAAATCTGACGTTTGATATCCCGCTGCTGTGCGGTCAGAAAATATTCTTTATTTAGGAATCGATTCGGTTCGGTCAACGGTGAAAACAGATACCATTCTGCACGGAACAGATTTTCAATATCGCCGGAATAGTCTTTGCCTTCTTTTTGCAAAGCCGCACACAACTGTTCCCAGTTTGCCTCTATAACATAATCGTGATTCGTCAACCGCATCAGGCGATTCTGACTGCTGATATAAGTATAAGACTGAATCGGTTTGCCAAGTACGGACAGATAATAGCGATTCTGAATCAATTGTTTTTGTATCGCTTCCTCAGAAACTGCTCCGCTTTTCAATTCAATATTGATGATCTGATCTTCCCTGATCTGCAACAAATCAAATTCTTTGCCAAGACGTGGAATCTGAAAAGAATAAAACAGGCGAAGTGCCGATACATCCTGCATATGAAGTTCCAGCTGATCCACCAGTGCCCGCATGCTTTCCAGTTCCCACTCTTTCAGTTTCAGCGTGTGTTCTCTGCCGGATAACTGCTGCTCCAGTTTCTGTAAATGTTCTATATTCTGTTTTCTGGTCAATGCATAGATAGAAATTGATTTCATAAATTATCCTTCATTTATTGTGCAAATGCTTTCCCCATTTTTAACAGTTTCTCATTCTTTCTAAAATAAATCCAGCATACTATCCAGATAAATTGCTTCTCTGACCTCTAGTTGATACTCTGGTTTGGTCATGTAATACAATAAAAATTCTAATACAATAGCACTACCAAGCCCACGACCTTCGATTTTAAAATTCGAAAATCCCATTGGCAGATACACATTCTGAATATCATCAATACTGATAAATGCCGGATTTTTCATTGCCTCTGAAAAACGATATCCATATGCAGCATTTGGTGCTATACAACGATGATCCGGACAGTTTTCACCCAGATTCTGGAGACTGACTGTCTCATAACATTTCTTTCTATCAGTGCAGCCAATCCAACAACACTCATTGCACAAAAATTCTACTTTATCTTTTTCTGATTGCGACAATGTAGTTAACTGTTCAAATGCTTTATTTAATCGAAAATCAGATACGACATACTGAAAATCTTCTCGTTTTACTTCTTTTGCAAATTCGTGAAAATCAATCAAAACTTTTGTTGTGGAAGATACCAGGTAAAGATTCGGATAGTTTTGTTTTAAATAGTTCACCAGTAATTCTGAATGGACGATAACACCATTTTTTGCACCACTATTTTCTGAATTATCATTTTCACTGCTTTGCTCAAATAAAGCACATAATTCGTTGCATTTTGTATCTGATAAATGTTCTTTTCTAAGTATGGAATTACTGAAAGTCAATCGGGCAGATATGCCATATTTATTCATCAATCCTAAAACATCTTGCGGATTTTCGTCTCCATATCCGATTCTTCCACCGCCCCAGAGACAGTCTGCCGGTGCACCGTAAATGGAACTGATTTCGCACCAGTCATAAAAATATTCTCTGTGTTCCTGATATAATGGCAGAAACATTCGGTACAATTCATAAAATTCAAACAATCCCGGTAAATGGTAATATGCTTTTTTCTTAACGACATTCATTTTTAATCACTCATCCAAAATATCTTTTATCTTCTTTGCAGAAATTTTTAAATTCTTTATTTTAAATACATTCCAAGCATGTCTTTCACATAAGTTTCTATCTCACTTATGATATCCATACAGAGTTCTTTTTTCAATCCAGCCGTAGTTCCGACTGCAAGAAGCTCTTTTTCCCCCGGATTACGACCATTTCCATCTATCGTAGTCGTATGTTCTCCATAATATGTGTTACTGTACGTGAGATCATATGCCGGACTCAATCGCCAGCTATCTGTGGATTCGTCATATAAGTAGGTGAAATTTTTAGAATGGTCATCTCTGTTATGTGCAAAAACATTAAAACACATCCGTCGGAACATATTTTCAACATCATCTCTGTTATCTCTTGTAATTATTTTCGTCAATTTCATCAAGCTATGATAATCCAGACTTGGTTGTTCAAAATCCAACTCTAAAAGAGCTGCCGCTGTCAACATATGCACCCTTTTTGTTCCAGATTTATCCGGTATACGGTCAAATCGTTTTATCCCAAAATATCCTTCACAGACCTCTGATGGGAACAATTTTGTCTCACTCATCGCAATTCCGCATTTTCTGGCACAACAGGAATAATCATATTCCATTTTTCCTGCATTCTCACCGTCTACATGTGCTGAAAATTTAATGATCCAATCCTCATCATTTATCGTAGTCATAATTTTAGGTCGGGCACCGCCACTCGTTCCACCCAGGCGATATAATTCATCAAGTTTATCTGAATATTCTGTGTGCAAAATCTTCTGACATTGCAAAGCTAATTCGTCCAAATCAGTATTGTCATTCTCTTCCGAAAAACTTTGCTCTGGATAATAGGTCAGTGCACCCATACCTGATTTTCCAACGATTGCCAGTCGGTCAAGCACCGTTAGTTCATCAGGATTCTGCTCATGTGCCAACAATAACCGTTTCAACAATAATCTTCCCCAATGATCTGGAAGACTATCAGCAAACACTCCAAAAAGACCATCAAAATAATCTTTTGTTGGAACAAATACCTGATTTTCTAAAGGCAGTGAAAAAGGACTGATTGAAAAACCCTGTTCTATCCAACTCTCATCATATTGAAAAACCACCTTATGATTTGCAGTCAATGCTAATGTTCCAACCAATCTGTTATCAAAAAGCACTTGCAATGCTTTATTTTGTTTCATTTAGAACCTCCTGTATATTTCTGTAAGGTACCTGTAAAAAAAGACTTCTGAGTTCATCTGCAATATCCAGTGCCATTGCTATTTTTGTCAACGATATCAGCGAAATCTGCCCGGTAGTTTCAAACCGTTTTATCGATCCATGACTAACTCCACTCATAGCTGCCAGTTTTTCCTGTGAAATAGATCGCCTTTTTCGTATATTCCGTACTCGTTGCGCTAACTTTTGATCCAGTTCCTCTGCTGTTTCCCATACTAACCGCTCCATATGCCACCTCATTATATAGATAATATTTTATCTGAAATTACTTGTTTTTATTCAAAATAGATAATATTTTATCTATATAAATTCTATCATATAATCCAAATAACATCAATATCAGTCCGATAAATAATAAGTTATAAAAGATCAATCAAAGTCTTAGGCTGCTGAGCCAGAGGGAAAAACAGCCACTCGGAGGGCTTGACCTTGATAGGGTTCTTAGGCAATGCTAAAATGACTAAAATCGACGGCTCTATAATTTACAATCTGTTCTTGAGTTCTTCACCGTCGGGATGATTCCAACAGGCATTGCCTAAGATTCATGTCAAGGTTGTGTTGGACTCCAGTCCCCAAAACTCATCCATCAACTGTGCTCTTGTAAATGTTTTCTTTGGATAAGATAATAATTTAAAAGTAAAATCATCTAATGTCTTCTGACCATCGATCCAGCTTTTCTGTTCTGCCTTATGCACCTTATCATCCGGCATATAATTTCCAATCAAAAACGGTGAACTCGGATCATGTCTTGCATAGCTTCCAATCGTATTAAATGCTCCCGGCGTACCAACTGTTTTTCCACTGTCCTCCAAACTGTCTACGAAATATTTTGCCAGAGACGGTGTTACTGTTCCGAGTAAAAACAGTGGAAATACAAAAATCACCATACATGCTACAAAAGCTGCTATGATCAAGAAATTGTTATTAACGGTAAAAATCAACAATGCCGATATTCCAAGCACGATATATTTGCCAACAACTGGAATCAATGCGATCCAGATTGCCGCAATCAGAATCCGTCCGTATAATTTTCTCAGATCCGGAGACTTGTCCGCGCTTTTACCACCGTAAATATTTCCCAACGCCATGGCGATCATAATAGTTCCGATGATGATGGTCCAAACGATCTGCGACGAACTGAAATACGGCGCCAGCAGACGGCTTGCACCAAGCTCCACCGCCATGACGGACATTCCCGCGAAAAATTCCGTCAGATACAAAAATTACTTGTTCTTTAAAATGTTCATAACTTTCATACCTTTTCCCTTTATTTATCTTTATCACTTAATGCAAGTTGCATTTTATATTTTGCAGATTTATGTTATAGTTTTACGACATACTTTTCTGTGTCTTTTCATCAAACACTTCCTCACGTGTAATATTTTTCGCCCAGGTTCCCTTGCGATAATGATGGAAGACCCAGGGCCATTTCACAAATTCATCTGTGCAAAGCAGGAAATATACCCACAATACCGGAAGTTTCAGTACAAACGCTGCAATTAATCCCAGTGGCACCGCATATACCCACATATCAATGGTATCACAGATCAGACCAAACTTCGTATCTCCGCCTGCCCTGAACACACCTGCGATCAGTGCCGTATTGACTGCCGATCCCATAATATAATAAGTATTGATATACAACATATATTTCAGATAATGCATTGCCGTATCGCTCAATGCCGCAAACTGCATCACAAACGGAGTAATGGCAAAAACGATCACTCCACCAATTGCGCCTGCGATCACCGTCAGTTTCAACATCCTTGAAGCATAACTTTTTGCCTTTTCTAATTCTCCTCTTCCCATAATATTTCCAAGAAGAATCGTTCCCGCACTGGCAATGGCAAAACAGAATACCGAACCGATATTTCGCACAACTGTCACCAGTGAATTTGCCGCCACAGCATCTGTACCAAGATGTCCAAGGATTACCGAATACATGGAAAAGGCCACACTCCATGCAACATCGTTTCCAAGCGCCGGTAACGATAATCGCATAAAATCTTTCAGCAGCACCTTACTATGTATCAACATGAATTTCAGGTTCAATTTGACATTTTTACTCAATGCCGAAACAATAAAACACGCAATCAGCTCGATCACTCTGGAAGATGCAGTTGCGATGGCAACACCGACTGCTCCAAGCCGTGGTACACCAAACCATCCCAAGATAAAGGTCGCATTCAGCAGAATATTTAAAACAAATGCAAGCACATTCATTGCCATGCTCACCGTAACTCTGCCGACACTTCGCAAAATTGCCAGATACACTTCCGTCACGCCCCAACACAAATATGTAATTCCCATAATTCTTAAATAAGAAGAACCAATAGAAATCAGCTCCCGATCAGACGTAAAGATCAGCATCATGCGCTGCGGCATCGTAAAGGCAATGAGTGCAATAATTCCGGAAATTGCAACAGAAAAACGTAATGCAATTCCTTCTATCGCATGGATCGCCTGAATATTATTTTTGCCAAAATACTGGGCACACAAGAGCGATGCGCCTGTGCCTAGCCCATAATAAACCATATATAAAATGTTAGAATAATTTGCCGCCAGCGATACTGCGGAAATTGCGGACTGACCAACATAATTTAACATGATAACATCCGCCGAATTGACTGCCGCACTGAGCAAATTTTGAATGATGATTGGAATCGTCAATCGAAACATCTGTCGATAGAAATCATCCTTGCTGATGGAAACTGTATTTTTCATCTTTTCTCCCAAAACTTTTCCTCTGATTTGTCAAAAATCTAACAACAGTATACCATAAATTTTGAAACTTTTTTATTTTTTTGTATATCTTAATCTTATTCGTGTCCTGTTCGTTTTCCACATCCTATTTTTACTAAAAAACAGAATGATAGATTTGTGCCTGTAACCGCGAAATTACTGTACTTTTATCGGATTTAGTGCTATCACGCTTAGTTGACGAAATTTTCATTGTCATAAAATTATCTTAAAATCTATGAGGTGAATGAGTTTATGAAACAAAAAAATGGATTTAGCGGTCAGCTCGGATTCGTTTTCGCTGCTGCAGGAAGTGCCGTTCGTGTCGGCAACTTATGGCGATTCCCATATCTTGCAGCCAAAGACGGCGGCGGTCTGTTTCTGATCATATACCTGGTACTCGTTTTTACCGTTGGCTTCACATTGCTGACCACAGATATTGCCATTGGTCGAAAAACTGGCAAAAGTGCAATTTACGCTTATCAGGAAATGAAAAAGAAATGGAAATTTTTGGGTATTCTGACCTTTTTTGTACCGGTACTGTTCATGACTTGTTATGCAGTCATCGGCGGATGGATTTTGAAATATATCACCATCTATCTGACCGGTTCCGGAAAAGAGGCGGTAGAAAGCAACTGCTTTACAAACTTTATCTCCTCTCCTTCTTCGGTATGGTTCGGTCTGATCTTTATGTTTTTGACAGCACTGATCGTATACAACGGAGTAGAAAAAGGAATTGAGCGTGTATCCAAATTTATCATGCCGGTACTTTTGCTGATGGTAATCGGTATTGCTATTTTCTCCCTGACACTGAAACATCCATTAGAAGACGGAACTGTAAGAACTGGTTTGCGGGGATTAAAAGTATATCTGATGCCAGATGTTAAAGGACTTACCGTAACCAGATTTTTACAGATTTCGCTGGATGCCATGAGTCAGTTATTCTTCTCCTTAAGCGTATCCATGGGGATCATGATCACATACGGTTCCTACGTTAAAAAAGATGTAAACTTAAATAAATCCATCTCCCAGATTGAGCTGATGGATACCGGAGTTGCCCTGCTGGCAGGTGTTATGATCATCCCGGCCGTTTATGTATTTTCCGGATTGGACGGTATGTCTGCAGGACCTGGTCTGATGTTTATCTCTCTGCCAAACGTATTTTATTCCATGGGACTGGCAGGCAGAATCATCGGTCTGATGTTCTTTATCCTGACTGCATTTGCAGCTCTGACTTCCTGCATCTCCGTATTGGAAGCCATCACAGCAAACTGTATGGAATTGTTCCATGCAGAGCGTAAAAAAGTAACCTGTGTTCTGGCAGTGATTTATCTGGCAGCAACCGCAATCATCGCACTTGGTTACAGCACATTCTATGTGGAAGTACAGCTTCCAAGCGGAAGCACCGGACAGTTACTCGATATCATGGATTACATCAGCAACAGTTTCCTGATGCCATTTATCGCCCTGCTTTCCTCCATTCTGATTGGCTGGATTGTAAAACCATCCTGGATTGCAGAAGAAATGGAATTAAATGGTGAAACATTCCGTCGGAAAAGGCTGTATAATGTGATGATTCGTTATGTCATGCCCATTATTATGTTTATTCTGTTCCTTCAGTCCACTGGATTGCTGAACAAGATTACAGGATAAATGCAAAAGTAATTATTGTACCAAGTCGCTAGCGCGACGGCTAGCCCTAAGTACATGCAACCACTACTTTTTAATAAAAAAATAGCAGTTTTTAAATTTATGATGTATTGTTAAGTTACCACACCAAACAACTTCATAAACAAAAAAACTGCTATGATTACTTTAACATGGATTTTTAAACTCAACAACTACATATCTGAATTTTATGGATTTTTTTATCG
>CAVKTR010000095.1:0-10245 GCA_963659325.1 Dysosmobacter segnis | reverse complement strand
CGCTGTTCTCAATGAATCTTTCAAGGTTATTTCACTGTTCAGTTATCAAAGTTCTCTGTTGTTGTCTTTGCGACAGCTTTTATATTCTATCAAAAGCATTTGTCTTTGTCAACAACTTTTTTACTTTTTTCAAGGTTGTTTGTTGTGCTGTTTTTCAACAGCTCACTTAGATTAGCACATTTGTCATATCTTGTCAACAACTTTTTTATTTTTCTCTAACAAAAGTTTTGTATCTCGAACTGCCGCAATCCTTGCCGTTTTCCTTACATCTTCTTCTGTCAGCGCTGCCGCATCAGCGACAGCTTGCTTATACTATCACTTACGATTTCAAAAGTCAACCATTTTTTACATTTTTTTCAAATATATTTCCATACGCATGCGATTTTTCAATCGCACGCATATTTTAGACTGGAGTACGCATCAAAAACAAAAAAATAGCTAACACAACCACCGTCGCAACGATCACCGTTACTGCTGTTTTTATTTTCTGCTTCCTCTCGCGTGTTTCTTCTTCCTGACTCCATCTTCTCTGACTGATTTTTTTGCCGCACTTCGGACATTTTGTTTCTCCATCTGGAATCTCGGCTCCGCATTTTGGACAGATTACAATTTTTTCTTCCTCGTTATAAGGATCATATGTGGATCGAAATCCCGGATCCATTCCATAAGGGTTAAAAACTGGTTTTCCCATATGCTATTCTCCTCTCCATATTTATTCTGAATTTAATTTATAAGCATTGCATAACCACTGTTCAGAATCACTCACATGCATTCAGCCCAAAATCCAATTGATCACCAAACTTTTATTTCAATTTAAAGTAGAACTCCACGCCCTCAGCCACATTGCTGACACCATAATCTGCGTGATGCGCCTTCAAAATAATTGCACTGATCGCCAGCCCCATGCCGGAAGTGCCGCTCGTTTTTGTACGGGAATCATCCCCGAGATACATCGGTGTCCAGATGGCTTTCAGCTGATCATCCGGGATCGGTTCTCCTTCGTTGTAAACACTGACATAATCCTTTGTGACGGTCAAACGGATCACACCGCCGATGGTACAGAAACGGACTGCATTTGAGATAAAATTGTCCATTACCATAGACAACATTTTTTCATCTGCGTTGATCGTGCCTTCCTCCACGGTATCCCAGACAACATGGATGCCTTTTTTCTCTATCTGTTCTCCATAATGCGCACTGCAAAATTCCATCATTTCTTTCAGTGAGCAGTCCGATTTATGCAAGTCGTATTCGGAATCACTGAGTCTTGTATACGTCAGCATCGACATTAGCAGGTCATTCATACGATCCGCCTCTGTCTGAATCATTTTGATATAATTTACCTGTTTTTCCGGATGGATTCCATCCTCCAGACACTCCGCGCTGTTTTTGATCACCGCTGCAGGCGTCTTCATTTCATGGGCCATGGCGTTGATAAATGTATTCCTTAAACTGGCCAACTCCTTTCTTTTTTTGTGAAGATACAGGTACACAACGATTAAAAATATCGCCGCTGCCTGACCGATCAGCCAGATTGGGAGTGTGAAATTTTTCAGATTGCCATCATGAGTTGCCAGATAAAAAGTATCCGCATACATTGAAATCCGGTAAGAAGACAGATTATATCCATCAATGCTTCCTTCCGCATAAGCCTGCCGTTTTCCCGGCTGATTTATCAGTGTAGCCTGCACATTCGCAGATGGCATAAATACAAACAGATCCATGCCCCCCTGTTCCAGAGTTACATTCTCATCCAGTTCTCCGTCTGAAACATCCGCCAGATTTGCCACACGGTACACCGGATTTTTGTAAGAAAGTCCACCGGCACTGCTTGTCCGGAGTACCAGTATCTCATCTTCGTGTGTGGTGCTCTGAAACTGCATTTCTCTGACTGTAAAAAACTTTCCATTGTAATATCCTTTGAGTTTCTGTACCGTTACATGTCCATCCTGCTTTTTATAAAACTGTTCAAATTCCTGCTGCGCACCGTTATTCCATTGTTTGAAATACTCTGTCAGCGAAATCCATGTTTTCTTTAACTCCAGATTTTCTTCATCGTATGTAGTCCAGATGCAGCCTACTTCAGAATCCGCCAGTTCATATCTCACATTATCTGCACCGTCCAGGAATTCCAGATGCAGCCCAAATTTGCTGTTCCATTCCCGATCTTCCGTGTTCGGCAAAATATCTTTCAGTCCTATGTAAACATTATTTTTCAGATCATTTGCGCTTTCCGACTTTCTTGTATCCAGATTTTCATTGACCAGATTCTGCACATTTTTCGTCATCAGTTCCAGCTTTGTATCCCAGCTTTTCTGCGACATACGGATCAGAAGTCCGGTGGCCGTCAGTGCCACACATAAAAATATGATTTCGATCAGAAATGCTGTCCGGTATTCTCTCCAGATTTTCTTTCTCTGCTTCCATAATGTTTTCACTTTATTCATACACATCCCCCACTCTTCCTTCTTGCCTGTTTCGTTTTTTCTATTCTCATCCACTTTGTTTACACTACATTTTCCGGGATTATTGTCTCTTCTTAATCTGATGTTTTTGTTTCAAAAATGTATCCTTTTTTTACAATGGTTCGGATACAGCTCCCATACTCTCCCAGTGCTTTTCTCACATTTTTCACATGAGTATCCACCGCCCGGTCATTTCCCATGTATTCATAACCCCAGAGTTTCAAAATAATCTGGTCTCTTGTCAGGATACGGTTGGGATTCTGATAAAAATAGGATAACAGGCGGTAGTCCAGAGACTGCAGTTCTACCAACTTTCCGTTACAAATAAACTGCTGCCGTTCTTCATCAAGTACCAGTCCTTTCTGCTGTTTTTTCTGTATTCCGTGCTGATAACGTTCCAGTACAGCCTGACATTTTGCCAGGAGTACCCGCAGTGAAAATGGTTTCAATATATAATCATCTGCGCCCAGTTCATATCCGCGCAGCTGGTCTTCTTCCAGGACTCTTGCCGTCAGGAAAAGCACCGGTACGGATTCCCGTTCTCTGATTTTTTTACAAAGTGTGAAGCCGTCCATGCCCGGCATCATGACGTCTAACAGGATCAGCTGATAACTTTTTGTCTGTACTGCCTCCCATGCTGCTTCCCCATCTGCTGCGGCCTCTACTTCAAATCCATGTTCCGACAGAAAATCTGTGATCAGTTCCCGTAAATTGTCGTTGTCTTCTGCCAGTAAAATGCGTTTCATCTCAAATTCCCCCAATGTAGTTCGTGTTTCTTCTTCGTTGCACTTATTGTAACATACCGATATGTATTCTTTATGTACTTTTTTGAGGTTGTGAAAAATTTTAATGTTGTATAAGGCAAAAACGCTGAATCCTTCTTCAACCGCTAGACGTTCACTCCCCTCGTTTTGCTTCGGTTTTATCGCGCTCACTTCCAACTCCTATAAAAGCTGGTCGTTTCCCGCTCGCGCAAAACTCGCAAAACTCGGTCGTTCGCTCAATCGCTTGTTGCAGAAGGATTCATCATTTTTGCCATTTACACAGCGTTTTTTCCTCTACTATACTTGATGAATTCAGTAATGCCCTCAGCCTTCTTGCTGTTCACCGACTATTGTGCTGAAAATCATCTCACATCTGATATAAAAGAATCGTTCATTCAGCTACCACTGATACACAATTACCAGTAATTTATTCATAGGCTGAAATAGCAAAATCGGAGAAATTTTCCTCGACGAGCGGTTAAGCGAACGACTGAGTTTCACAAGGTTTTGCGCGAGTGGAAGGCGACCAGCTTTTATAGGAGCTGAGAACGAGCGCGATGAAACCGCCGTGAAACGAGGGCAGTGAACGTCTAGCGAGCGAGGAAAATTTCTCCGATTTTGTTTTCACATATTAAATTTTTTTAATCACCCGGAAATACAGGAAATGGCCTCCCTTACATTTGCCACCCCGATCAGCCGAATGCCATCGGTGCGCACTTCATCGGTAAGGGATACTTTCGGCAGAATGCAGGTTTTGAAACCAAGTTTTTTTGCCTCCTGTACCCGCTGTTTTGCCATATTGACCGCGCGGACTTCGCCGCTCAGTCCCACCTCACCGAAGCAGATGGTTTCATCGGATATGGCAAGTTCCCGATAACTGGACACGATGGCCAGCACGATTCCGAGATCGATGGCTGGCTCATTCATGCGGATACCGCCTGCAATGTTTACATATGCATCGCAGGAGGAAAGCGGAATTCCCGCTCTTTTTTCCAACACCGCCATCAGCAGGTTGACACGGTTCAAATCCGCGCCTGCGGCGGTTCTGCGTGGCAGACCAAATCCGGTCTTGCACACCAGTGCCTGGATTTCCAGCAGGATCGGCCGTGTTCCTTCGATGGAGCAGGTCACGATAGAACCGGAAGCCCCTTCCGGGCGTCCATTCAGCATATATTCTGACGGATTTTTCACTTCCACCAGTCCCACCTGCTGCATTTCAAACACACCAATCTCATTTGTGGAACCGAAACGGTTTTTGACCCCGCGCAGAATTCGATATGCCGCATGGCGGTCTCCCTCAAAATAAAGCACGGTGTCCACCATATGTTCCAGCACACGCGGACCTGCCACAACACCTTCCTTGGTCACATGTCCCACGATAAAAATCGTGATTCCAAGGGATTTTGCCAGTTGCAGCAAAAGTGCCGTCGCCTGGCGCACCTGGGAAACGCTGCCCGGGGCCGAGTTGACGTCCTCGCTGTACATGGTCTGAACGGAGTCGATAACTACCACACGCGGTTTCTTTTTGCGCAGAACGGATGCAATATCAGACAGATTGGTCTCACAGAACAGTTCCAGTGAATCCGTAAATGTCCCGATACGCTCCGCCCGGATTTTGATCTGCTGCGGGGATTCCTCTCCGGAGATATACAGCACGCTGTGATGCGCGTCTGCCAGATTTTTGCACACCTGAAGCAAAAGGGTGGATTTTCCGATACCTGGATCACCGCCCACAAGTACCAGAGACGCCGGAACGATTCCGCCGCCAAGTACCCGGTCTAATTCCCCGATTCCGGTAGTAAACCGCTCCTGATCCGTCATTTCTACTTTGGAAAGCGGAAGTGGTTCTGCCGCATTGCTGCTTCTCCGGCTGCTCACGCTGACGCCGGCATGCTTTTCTTCGGCTGGTTCTTCCACAAAGGTGTTCCACTCCCGGCAGCCCGGGCACTGTCCCATCCATTTTGCAGACTCATAACCGCACTGCTGGCAGAAAAAAATCGTTTTTTTTGCTTTCGCCATACTAACTTTTTATGTCTCCTTATATAGGTTTTCAGCTATATATCTGTAGCTGAATTTTCTCTTCTGTCTGTCACCTTCACAGTTTTTTAGAACTAAGAAGGGACTATGAAAATACAACTTCGTCTTTTTTGACACGAACGGTCACCGTTGTACCTTTTTTGATCTCACCGGACAATAGCGCATCGGCCAGAGAATCCTCCAGTTTTGTCTGGATCATCCGGCGCAACGGACGCGCTCCGTATTTCGGATCGTACGCTTTATCTACAATGTACTGGCGCACTGCATCTGTGATCTTCAACTCAATGCCAAGCTGTTCCCGGCAACGCTGCTGCAGTTCTTTTGTCATGATTCCGACGATCTTCTTCATATGCTCTTTCGCCAGTGCATGAAATACGATAACCTCGTCAATACGGTTCAAAAATTCCGGTTTAAAAATACGGCGCACTTCTTCCATGACATTGGATTTCATCCGGTTATAATCCGCTTTTTCGTTCTGTTCCGTTGCAAAGCCCAGTTTTTTCGGCTCAATGATGGACTGCGCTCCTGCATTGGACGTCATGATGATGATCGTATTTTTAAAATCTACTTTTCTGCCCTGGGCGTCTGTGATATGTCCGTCGTCCAGCACCTGAAGCAGTATGTTAAATACATCCGGGTGCGCTTTCTCAATCTCGTCAAACAGAATAACCGAATACGGATGACGGCGCACTTTTTCACTGAGCTGTCCGCCCTCTTCGTATCCCACATAGCCTGGCGGGGATCCGATCATTTTGGACACGCTGTGTTTCTCCATATATTCTGACATATCCACGCGGATCATGGCATCTTCCTGACCAAACACTTCCTCTGCCAGTGCTTTGGAAATCTCTGTTTTTCCGACACCTGTTGGTCCAAGGAACAGGAAAGAACCCACCGGTCTGGATGGATCTTTCAAGCCGACTCTGCCTCGTCTCACTGCCTTTGCCACTGCGGAAATTGCCTCATCCTGCGCAATGACACGTTTGTGCAGTGCCTTTTCCAGACGCTGCAGGCGGGCCGCCTCGCCCTCAGTCAGACGTTTCACCGGAATATGGGTCCAGTCGGACACCACATCTGCTACTTCGTTTTCGCCAACCAGAGTCTTTTTATTGCGCATACTGCGGCGGTATCTGGAAAGTGCTGTATCGTAGGCATCCTGTTTCTGCTGTTTTTCCCGGCGGATTTCTCCTGCCTGCGCCAGATCACCTGCTACGATTGTCTCTTCTAACTGTGCATCCAGTTCAAACAGTTCTGTCTTCATCTGCTCTAACTGCACCGGTTTATCCAAAGTTCCCACATGTGCTTTGGAAGCGGCCTCGTCCATCAGGTCAATGGCTTTATCCGGCAGAAAACGGTCGTTAATGTAACGCTCGGAGAGTTCCGCTGCTGCACGCAGACCGTCCTCCGTGATCGTCACATGATGATGTTTTTCATACTGTGGGCGCAGACCGCGCAAAATCTCAATGGTCTGTTCCACGCTCGGTTCTTCTACTGTCACCGGCTGGAAACGGCGCTCCAGCGCTGCATCTTTTTCAATGTGCTTACGGTATTCCTGAATGGTTGTGGCACCGATGATCTGAATCAGTCCCCGGGACAATGCCGGTTTCATGATATTGGACGCATCCAGCGCACCTTCCGCGCCACCGGCACCGATGATCGTATGCAGCTCATCGATAAACAGAATTACATTTCCTGCCTGCTGCACTTCCTGCATGATACCTTTGATACGCTCCTCAAATTCACCACGGTACTTTGTACCGGCCACCATGCCGGAAATATCCAACGTCAGGATTCGTTTCTCCTGCAAATGCTCCGGAACCGCGCCTGCGGCGACCCGGGCTGCAAGCCCTTCCACGATGGCAGTTTTTCCCACGCCCGGCTCGCCGATCAGGCACGGATTATTTTTTCCACGACGGCTCAGGATCTGGATCAGACGCTGAAGTTCCTCCATGCGTCCGATCAGCGGATCCAGCTCGCCGTTTGCTGCGCGGGTCGTCAGATCCGTGGTATACGTATCAAGTAATGTATTTTTTCCTGCTTCCGCACGTTTTCCGGTGCGGAACTGCTTGCTTTCCTCTCTGGAATACATGTTTTCTTTGCCCATGGCAGTCAAAATGTCGGTATACACCTTCCCCAGATTGACGTTCATGGCGATGAGAAGCCGTGCGGCGGCACTGGTCCGATGCTCCATAATGGAAAAAAGCAGATGCTCCGTTCCCACTTCTTCGCTGTCAAACCGCTCTGCAACTGCGTAAGCCTCATCAATAATCTCATGGCTTTCCGGTGTGAGGAACTCTTCTTCTGATCCTGCCTCCGGCTCTCCCGGCAGCGCGATTTCATGGATCATGGTCAGAATATCCTCACGATTTACCGATAACTGCTGCAACACCTGAGCCGCAACGCCGTGTTCTTCCAGCAAAAGTCCCGCCAGCAGATATTCACTTCCCATGCGGGTCTGATTTTCCCGCTCTGCCAGCTGCTGGGCCAGACGCATGGCTTTGCGGGCCTGTCTGGTAAATCCTTTATACTGCATATTACTTCCTCCAACTACTCCTCGTACTCATCAAAAATCTCATCCACGAGTTCGTGGACCTCTGCGCGGGTAATGCCTTTGCAAAAACCACGGGCAAGTACAACCCGCAGACTGTCCCGCATTTCTTCTTCCGCCTTTAACCGGTCAATGTCCAGTGCAATGATGGTGCCACGGCGTCTGTCCAGACGGAGTAGCCCTTCCTGGCGCAATACCGAATACGCCTTATTTACGGTATGCATATTAATACCGATCTCATCTGCCAGCTGTCGAACGGACGGCAGCGCATCTCCTTCATGGTACTGTCTTGTGGCAATACCATAAATGATCTGATTCCGCAGCTGTATGTACAGCGCTTCATCACTGTTAAAATCAACTTCGATTGTCATTTGTGAACCTATCCTTCCATGTTTCTACGATCCGGGCTACCACCCCCGAACCTGCCTGTAATTGCTAAACCCTATCCAGTCTCGTTACCGAATCAGAGACTGTTATAACGATGATATAACACCCTTAGTTTTCTGTCAACTAAAAAAGAAAAACCACAGATATCTGACCGCTTTTGGCCTTATATCTGTGGTCTTTATGCTATTTTCTACAGGAACTCGATATCATCCCAGGAATCTTTCTTTGGCTTTTTCTCTTTCTTTTTCGGTTTTGGGGCAGGTTCTTCTGTCTCTTCCTCGTCATCGAAAAATGCCGGTTCTTCCTCTTCGATAAATTCTTCTTCCGGAGCTTTCTCTTCTCTGGATGAACTCTCTACTTCCTGGATCAGTTTTTTCAGATCAGCAACCAGCTGTTCTGTGTCCGGATTGCTCTCCTTTGTTTTCGGTGTATCCAGACTAATCTCTGCTTCAATTTCCTCTACGGTTTCAACCGGCGCTTCCTTCTTCGGCTCTGCCGGAATCTCTGTCAGTTTTTCCTTCTTTGGCTGTTTTTCAACATGCGGTTTTTCTGGCTGAGTTTTCTTTGCGGCAGCTTCTTTTTCCTGCTTTTTCTCTTTCTTCGGCAGTTCTTCCTGTGCCGGTTCTTTCTGCTCCGGTTTTGCCTTTTTCATTTCCGGACGCTTTGCATCAATTTTCTCGATCTCGCTGTCCAGATCCATGACATCCACTTTGCTGCCTTTTAACTCTACCTCAAAAGTCTTTGTCGGTGTCTCTTCGTAATCATCCATATCATCATCTGCGCCAACTTCATTATCCAGATATCTGCGCAGACGGCGGTAACGTACAGACATCACGATCAGGAGGATCAGCAGTAACAATGCTACGATTCCCACGCCTGCAGTGATCATACGAGTCATGCTGTCCATATCAAATCCTGACACCGTCTTTTTGTCTGCTGTATTATCCTGTGCGGCACTGCCATCATATTGCATATTTGCCATGCTGCGCTGCAGTGTCTGATTTACGGAATCATATACATACCAGCCGCTCTGTCCGCTGCTGGAAGTACCATATACATAATAAAATTCAGAAGCGGATACATCTGCTGCTACCGTATCATCTGAATCAGAAGCCTGATAAGCCATAATGCTTCCGTTTTCAAAGGTACACTGTGTCGCCTGATATCTGCCGGATACCTGCTCTGCCACGCTTGTCGGAACATTGGTTACCACTACAAAGGAATCCTGCTGTGCAATACTTACAAACGGGATTGCCTCATCACGCTCTGTATCATAGACAAATACACCTTTCTGCTGTGTATCTGCGGTATTCTGCAGATATAATAAGAATACCTGCGCACCGTTTTCCATCTGAGCTGCCGGCACTTCTGCACCTGCATATGTAATCGTTGTCTCAGAAAATCCGGCCGGGATCTGGTCTGACGGGAAACTGTCTGCGATCTCATAGGTCGCACCATTGATCCGAAAACCATCCACTACCGGCTGAGACTCATCCTCCAGGCTGATCGGCACTGCCTCATCATCATGATTTGCGTCCGTATTGTCTCCATCCGTTGTATCTCCGGCTGTTCCGGATGAGATCAAATCACTTCTTACCCATCCATCAGTCTCCTGTCCGTTCCATTCAAAGGAAACCTCATACCAGGTATATCCGTCATCTGCTGTCTGCTCTCCGCGGATCTGTACTTCCTGGTTTGCAGAAAGAGAACCTACTGCGCTTCCTTTAATTTCTTCACGTACAACTGTATTATCATTGATCGCTGTGCCGGAAGAAGGTGCTGCCAGGGCAGTTACCCCTCCCATATTCCAAGTCAGTGCACCGGTCAGGCACAAAGCCAGACAGGAACCTGCCAGTTTTTTCTTAGCTGTTGTTCTGCTTTTCATATATCCTCCATTATTATTCATCACATAATATATCTACTTTATTATAGGTATGGAAGATATAAAAATCAATATTTTTCTTTTTTTCATAAAAATTTCTTGAAATACGGGTTTTCAACACTTCTAAATCAAAAAAATGCTTACAGACCGCAGAAATGCGGT
>CAVKTR010000094.1:0-10344 GCA_963659325.1 Dysosmobacter segnis | reverse complement strand
GCCGGTGGAACAACGACATGGCGGGTATTTCTTGAAGGAATGGATCGTTTTGAACATTTTATGCCTATGAGTGGAGGGCTGACGCTCGGTGGAGATGGATCAACGGATGTGGAGGATGCCACTATGATTGCAGATGCAGCGACAGCTTCTGGATATGATAAGCGTGAATATTATATATTTGCTGCAACAGGAACGAAAGATGTTGCATATCAGGGATTAACAGCACAGATGGAATATATGAAAACACTGACAGATGTGTTTGACTATACAGAAAATGGTTTCGCAGACGGTAATCTGATGTATTACACAGTAAAAGGTAATCGACACGATTATCAATATACTTATGAATATGTTTTCAATGGATTACAGTGCCTGTTTTCATGGTATGAAGGGAGTGTAAGACAATGAAAAAAAGAAATCTATTATTACTACTATCGATAATTGTTGTATTTTCTTTTACCGGTTGCGGACAAGGGAGAGAGGAATCTTCGACAGATTCTTTAGCATCGTCATCTGACACTGTAGAGATTACAGCACAGGAACCCGTTACAGATTCAAATGGCAGTCTTACCGCTGTGACAACAGTGGGAGGATATGAGATTCCATTAATGGAGCTTGCACATCAGACAGGAAATGATACGGATTCTAAGGTTTATTATACTTCGGCAATCAGTTCTGATGCATTGATGAAAATTTATGAAGCACTGGGACAAACTCCTGCTGAAGGAGACAAGGTGGCAGTAAAATTACATACAGGTGAAGGCGATGGCAGCTATAATCTTGATCCTGATCTTATCAAAGAACTGGTGCAAAGCGTTGATGGAACGATTGTAGAGTGTAATACGGCTTATGGTGGAAACAGGTCAAATACAGCGATGCATATGCAGCTTGCAGAGGAGCATGGCTATACAGCAATCGCAGATGTAGACATTATGGATGCGGATGGTGGCATGGAGATCCCGGTAACAGGGGGAACACATTTAAAAACAGATCTGGTAGGGGCGCATCTTGCCAATTATGATTTTTGTATGGTGTTGTCTCATTTTAAAGGACATGCTATGGGAGGTTTTGGAGGTGCCCTGAAAAATATATCGATAGGTATTGCATCTTCCACAGGAAAGTCCCTGATTCATAGTGGTGGAACAGAAACTACCGGATTTGGCTGGAATACTTCTGCCGAAACCTTTACAGAGTCTATGGCGGAAGCTGCAAGTGCAGTTTATGATTATTTCGATGGCGGAGAAAAAATGGTATTTATCAGTGTTATGAATAATATTTCCGTAGACTGTGATTGCAATGCAAATCCGGCAAAACCTGATATGCATGATGTTGGAATTCTGGCATCCACAGACCCGGTAGCATTGGATCAGGCATGTGTAGATTTCCTTCGGGCAGTGCCGGATGGAGCATCTGTAATACGGAGAATGGAATCACGCAGTGGCGAACACATCTTAGACCATGCAGATGAACTTGGATTTGGAAGCCGCAACTATAAATTAGTCAGCATTGATTAAAAGGTGGGATGATATGTCAACTATTTTGCATAGGGAAGCCGTTTATTTCTGGTATTACTTTGATATACAATTTCATCAGATATTTAAGTACTGGGCATTAGGAATTATTATTGGTTCTGTAATTTCAGTTTTTGTAAAAGACAAAATTCATGGCTTATTTAAGCGAATGAATGGGAAAAAGATAGGAATATTTGGTGTGATTCCGGCAAGTTTACTTGGGATTGCTTCTCCATTGTGTATGTATGGAACAATACCTATTGCAGCCTCGTTTGTTAATAAAGGAATGAGACAGGACTGGCTTGCTGCATTTATGATGAGTTCCATTCTCTTAAATCCGCAGTTAATTATATATAGCATAGCTTTGGGTGGAGTTGCTTTGATTGTCCGTATTGTATCATGCTTTTTGTGTGGAATAGCAGCAGGATTGCTGATACATATTTTCTATCGTAATAAACAGTTTTTCTCTTTTGGAAAATTCAAAGAACCGGTAAGCCATGATACAGATCCTAATATGTTCTTTCGCCTGTTAAAAAATATATGGCGTAATATTAAGGCAACGGGTGGATATTTTTTGATTGGTATTGTTCTTTCAGCATTATTTCAGAGATATGTACCAACTGATAAATTCGTAGCTTTGTTCGGAAACAATGAAGGATTTGGAGTGCTTATGGCTGCGACAATCGGAGTTCCGCTTTATGCCTGTGGTGGTGGAACGATACCTTTATTGCAGGAATGGCTTGCAGATGGAATGAGTCTTGGTAATGCAGCCGCTTTTATGATTACAGGTCCGGCAACAAAGATTACGAATCTGGGAGCGGTAAAGATCGTAATGGGATTAAAGCGGTTTGTGCTGTATCTTTTGTTTGTTATAATATTCGCAATGCTGACGGGAATGATTACAAATTTTGGGTGCATGATATAAAGCAGAGGTAATGGTTGAGTCTGTCACAATCATTACCTCTTTTAAAAATGGAATTTTAAAATATTAGCAGAGAGAAATCAAAGAGCACGTTATTTTTGAGATATTTAAGGTCACTCAAACAGAAGCACACATACTATTTCACGATCTCATCAGAATCCAGCACAATGGTAAACGGCCCGTCATTGAGCAGTTCCACTTTCATATCAGCGCCAAAACTTCCAGTCTCTACCACAGGAACTTCTTTTTTGCAGGCCGCAATGATATATTCATATAAACTGTTTGCCAGCTCCGGATTTCCTGCCTTGATGAAAGACGGGCGATTTCCCTTTTTGCAATCGGCATATAAGGTAAACTGAGAGATCAGCAGCAGTTCGCCATCTACATCCTTAAGCGCCAGATTTGTCTTTCCATTTTCATCCTCAAAAATACGCATGACAATCAGTTTTTTGATCATTTTATCCGCGATCTCTGTGTTATCTTCCTCAGAAACACCGATCAGAACCATAAATCCTTTTCCGATTTTTCCGATCACTTCATTGTCTACTGTTACGGAAGCGTGTTGAACACGCTGAATTACAAATTTCATAACGTCAAAATCCTTTCTTTTTAACATAGAAACAAATGTGTGTGTTCTTTTTGATTTATTCATGCAAACACATATTTCTCTGATTTACAGTAATCCTAAACAAATGTTCGAAAAGGTTTACCTGCGAGTAAAAATATGGTATTATTCTAAAAGACTTTGAATGAAAAATCAACACCGAAACGAGGAACTGATATTATGAAATTGCAGCAGCTGCTAAGTCTTACCAGAAAAGCAGTAGATACTTATAAATTAATTGAAGAAGGGGACCGCATTGCCATCGGCGTATCCGGTGGAAAGGACTCTCTGGCTTTATTATACGCCCTGCACGGTCTGCAGCGTTTTTATCCGAAGCATTTTACCCTGACAGCAGTCAGTGTGGATCTCGGAATGGAAGGGTTTGATCTGAGTCCGGTCACGCAGCTTTGTGAAGAACTTGGCATTTCACATCATATCGTAAAAACGCAGATCGGACAGATTGTATTTGAGGAACGCAAGGAGAAAAATCCATGTTCCCTGTGTGCCAAAATGCGAAAAGGTGCATTATACAACGCTGTCAAAGAGCTTGGCTGTAATAAAGTCGCTTACGCGCACCACAAAGATGATTTTATCGAGACAATGATGATGTCCATGATTTACGAAGGACATTTTTACTGTTTCCCACCAAAAACCTATCTGGATCGCATGGATTTGACCATTATCCGTCCGTTTCTGTATGTGGAGGAAGCAGATGTCATCGGTTTTAAGAATAAATACAACCTTCCGGTAGTAAAAAATCCATGTCCTGCAGATGGAGCAACCAGACGCGAATATGTCAAACAGCTCATCCGGTCCATCAACCATGAAAATCCGGGGGCAAAGACACGTCTGTTTACCGCATTGATCAACGGACATATCCCGGATTGGGAAGGACAGGAGGACTGACATGAAAGAACGAAAATACAGTGACCAGATTAATATTGAAAACGAGCAGAAGCTCCGCGCGCTGGTAGCCGGACTGCCGCATTTCTGTCGGGAATATTTTATCGGCATTGAGCCGTCGACGTCTTCCCGGACGCGAATTGCCTATGCTTACGACCTTGGCGTCTTTTTTCAATATCTCCATGAGAACAATGCCGCACTGGCAAAAATGGAGATCGTCGATTTCCCAATCGATATTTTGGAGCAGATCACACCGATGGATATCGAAGAATATCTGCAATATCTGAAATTTTATCATCATAATGGGAAAGAATATACCAATGACGAGCGTGGCCAGATGCGAAAACTTGCATGCCTGCGCAGTTTTTATAATTATTTCTTCCGCAAGGAGATCATTGAGAAAAATCCTGCTGCACTGGTGAAAATGCCAAAACAGCATGAAAAAAATATCGTCCGACTGGATGTGGATGAGATTGCGATTTTGCTGGATGAAGCGGAATCTGGCGAGAAGTTGACCGAACGGCAGAAGATTTATCATAATAAAACGAAAAAGCGGGATATGGCGATTCTGACGCTTTTGCTTGGCACCGGAATCCGAGTTTCCGAATGTGTTGGTCTGGATCTGAATGACATTGATCCGAAAAACAACGGCATCAAGGTTCACCGAAAAGGTGGTTCTGAAGTTATGGTATATTTTGGCGACGAAGTAGCGGAAGCGCTGGATGCTTATCTGGATGAACGGCTGGAGATGGAACCGAAGGAAGGCAGTACTGAGGCGGTATTCCTTTCCATGCAGAACAAACGGATCAATGTGCGCAGCGTAGAAAATCTGGTAAAAAAATATTCCCGTCTTGTGACAACGGTAAAAAATATCACACCGCATAAACTGCGCAGTACCTATGGTACGACACTTTATCAGGAAACCGGCGATATTTACCTTGTTGCAGACGTATTAGGACACAAAGATGTCAATACGACCAAGAAACACTATGCGGCACAGGCAGACAGCAGACGCCGTATGGCTGCAAAAGCAGTCCGTCTGCGGGAAAAGCAACCCGATTCTGAAGAAGAGTAAATTTACCCTTGTGCATTATTTTTCAGTGTGCTATAATTTGATTCGGTATTGAGAAAAGCGATGAAAGAACAAGTACTGTATGCAGGAACATTCCAGAGAGAGCAGGATTGGTGGAAGCTGCTTATGAGAATCATACAGGAAGACCAGTCTTGAGCTGTGCGTGTAAAAAGATTATGTCAGAACTGTTTTTCAGGACAGATTTTTTAAGCGTCACCGTTTTGCCGCGTTACAGGCTGAATAAGTAAAACATTAAGGTGGAACCGTGTATGTATGCACCCTTAAGTATATCTGGCAGCAGGTATATTTAAAGGTGCTTTTTTAGTTTATAGAAGTAACTCAATAAACAAAGGTTCTGGAAAGGAAAAACAATGGTTAATTTTAAAGAAGATGAACAGTTAAACATGCTCAATCACTCCTGTGCCCATCTGTTGGCTCAGGCCGTAAAGCACCTGTATCCGCAGGCAAAATTCTGGGTTGGACCGGTTGTAGCAGAGGGATTCTACTACGATATCGATCTTGGCGATGACGTTATCCGTGATGAGGATATCGCAGCTATCGAAAAAGAAATGAAAAAAGTTGCAAAATCCGGCAAAAAGATTGTTCGTCATGAGATTTCCAAAGAGGAAGCTCTGGAAATGTTCAAAGATGACAGCTACAAACTTGACCTGATCTCCAATCTGGAGGATGGCAATATTTCCTGTTATACACAGGGCGATTTCACAGACCTCTGTCGTGGACCTCACGTAGACAACGTAAAATTATGCCGTCATTTCAAACTGATCAGACATTCCGGTGCTTACTGGAAAGGCGACAGTAAAAACAAAATGCTGCAGCGTATCTACGGTGTATGTTTCCCGACAGCAGAAGAGCTGGAAGCACACCTGCAGTTATTAGAGGAAGCAAAAGAGCGTGACCACAGAAAGATCGGTAAAGACATGGGGCTGTTCATGGTAGACGATCTGGTTGGACGTGGACTTCCGATGTTCCTTCCGAAAGGATATGTGATCTGGCAGGAGCTGGAAAACTATATCAAAAACAAAGAGCGTAAACTTGGTTATCAGCACGTTATGACTCCATGTGTTGGTACTGTAGATCTGTATAAAACATCCGGACACTGGGATCACTACAAAGACAACATGTTCCCGGCTATGGAAGTTGAGGGAGAGTCCTTCGTATTAAGACCGATGAACTGCCCACATCATATGATGATCTATGCAAACAGAATCCATTCTTACAAAGATCTGCCGATCCGTATCGGTGAGATCGCACATGACTTCCGTTTTGAGGCAAGTGGTACTTTAAAAGGTATCGAGCGTGGACGTCACTTCTGCCAGAATGATGCCCATCTGTTTGTAACTCCGGAGCAGATCAAAGATGAGTTCTCCAAAGTTGTAGATCTGATCTTCTCTACTTACAAAGATTTCGGTATCACAGATTACAGATGCGTACTGTCTCTGCGTGATCCGGAAGACAAAGAGAAATATCATGATGATGATGAGATGTGGAACAAAGCGGAAAATGCACTTCGTGAGGTTATGGATTCTCTTGGTATCGAATATACAGAGGAAATCGGTGAGGCAGCTTTCTACGGGCCGAAGCTTGATGTAAACGTAAAACCGGCTGTTGGTAATGAGTATACACTTTCTACCTGCCAGCTTGACTTCTGTCTGCCGGCTAAATTTGAGCTGACTTATGTAGACCGCGATGGCGAGAAAAAGACACCGGTTGTACTTCACCGTGCAATCCTTGGTTCTCTGGATCGTTTCATGGCTTACATCCTTGAGGAGACAAAAGGTAACCTTCCGACATGGTTAGCACCGGTTCAGGCACGTATTATGCCGGTTAAAACAGATGATCCGGAACTGAATGAGTATGCTCAGAAAATCTATGATGCACTGAACGCAGCAGATGTACGTGTTGAGCTGGATAACAGAGCAGAGAAACTTGGCTACCGTATGAGAGAAGGACAGGTTCAGAAAGTTCCATACCTTCTTGTTATCGGTATGAAAGAGAAAGAGGACGGAACTGTTGCATACCGTCTCCATGGTCAGAAAGAAACAACTGTTCTTCCGTTAGATGAGTTTGTGACAAAACTGACAACTGAAATTGAAACAAAATCTAGATAGGATTCTGTTGAAAGAATTCTGAATGCGACTAGATTACGGACTCTTTTAGCTGTTATTTCATAAAAATAATAATCAGTAACGAGCATTCTTACAGTAAATAAAATATAAAAAAATGAGTTCTGCTTTCCGTATGTAATGTACAGATAAGTGGAGCTCATTTTTTGTATCTTACTTTCAAATAATTTTCGCTTCTATCTACGTTGAATAAGCAAAAATTTATCTTCCCCAATCTCTATTTCTTCATTTCCTCTAAAAATAGCGGTACCAATGGATTTTCATTTTCTTTTGAATAGATGACATATAAAATCTCTTGAATGCCATCCGTTTCCAGTGGGATATAGGAAAGATTCAGTGGAATAGACGCTTTTTCTACTTCCAGTTCGGTCAAAATACCGATTCCCATACCCGCCGCTACCATGGTCTGTATGGTAGAAGCATCATCGTTTGTTCTGGCAATATTCTGCATCAGATCATTCCGCAGATATCCCGCCGGAAAATCATGGGGAAATTCCGATTTACTGCGACTGAAATTGTGGATGATCAGGCGTTCGTATTTCAGATCATCCTGAGTGATCAGTTCCCGATGGCTTAACAGATGCTCCGGTGGAATGACGGCCAGAAACGGATACTCCCCAATTTTCATAATTTCTGCTGTATCCGGGTAGGAGAGCAGCGGGCTTTCTACGTTGAAGATCAAGTCATATTCGCCCATCAGGAAATCGTCATGTAAGGCCACCGCATTATCACGTTTCAGATCAATGCCGATTCCTGGATATTTGTGGTAAAAATTTTGAATTTCCCTCGGGAAACTTCCCATCTCCATACATTTGATATATCCGATCCGCAGTGTTCCTTTCTGACCACGCTGTACGGAATGCACACGCTCAATGGAATCGCTGACTTTTGCCAGAATCTGTTCCGCTTCCCGCATAAATACTTGTCCGGAATCTGTCAGAGAGATGCGATTATTTTTTCGTACAAAGAGATCCAGCTTCAATTCTTTTTCCAGACTTCGGATCTGCTGCGTGATGGCAGACTGTGAGACAAAAAACATCTCTGCAGTCTTGGAAAAATTCAGATTATGTGCTGCAGATACAAAGTATTCTAACTGTTGTAATGTCATGATTCCCCTCCATTTTTCTTATGCATTCCGGAAAACAGTATCAATTTTTCCTGTGGTAATACAATTTTGAACGCCTGATATAACGTTTTTCCATAAGTTGTTCTTATAGTATCATCTTTCTTTCCTGTTTGCAACAATCAGCCGCTGCACTTATAATTTAAGTATCAGATAACAATCCCATTGCGGATTTTTGTACGAAGAAGGAGGATTTTATTATGGGAGAAATCACGTATCAGCCGCTGCGCAGTCTGATCTATGTAGACTGTGTCAAAGAAGAATATCGTCACAAATTACAGCACTGGCTTTATTATTATCATGCACCGGAAAGCATTGCAAAATTTGAGCCTTGGGTAACAAAATATGCTTATTATAATGCACTTCCGACACCGCCACAGGGAGAGCGTTTCGGTACATACCGTATGCAGCTCACCGAGCACTACTGGATGGTGAATCCGATGAGTCAGGAAAGTCTGGTAAATTCACTGAACGAATATTTCCCTATCGATGCCATGATCTGGCAGGGAACAATTCCGGAAAATGCGAAAGCGGATGGATTTATGGCAGATGGTGAAGCTGCCCGTGCTTCCGGTGGTGACAATGGATGTCCGCCGTTTATCTTTGCCTTTTTACCGATTTTCTGGGAGCAGGATCTCAAAGGTGCCGGTCGTACTATGGTGGATGGTCCGAACTACCGCTGGCAGTTTCTGGTTTCCTATCCGGAAGGACACAAAGAAGACGGTGATCAGTGGATGATGAATGAGGTATTACCTGCCTTTGCGGCAATGCCGGAAGTTACCCGCATGATGACAAGCAAAGTCAAAAAAGAAATCAACAACTGTCATATGGATCGTTGTGTGGAGATGTGGTTTGACGGCCCGGAAGAGTGGTATCACTGTGCTGTTGAAAACGCTGCATCTTTCAGGAAACCGGAATGGGCTGAGTACGATAACTTCCCTTATCTGCGCCCACAGTTCCAGTTTGCAAGTCTGTTTTTAACTGATATCGCAACCAGCGACAATTTGAAACAGTACAGAGGCTATCTGCCGATGCGCTAATATTTAGGAGGAAGAATTATGAAGATTTTAGGTATTTCAGGTGGTAACAAAAATGGTGCCAACGATTGTATGTGTAAAGAAGCGTTACTTGCAGCAAAAGAGCAGGGCGCTGAGATTGAATTTGTGCGTTTGATGGATCTTGAGATCAAACACTGTACCGGATGTAAGGCCTGTGTTATGAGCCTGTTTTCCGGCAGAGGAAACATGTGTGTATTAAAAGATGACTTCCAGTGGTTATTAGATAAAATGCTGGATGCAGACGGAATCATCTTCTCTATTCCGATCTTTGAAAAATGTGCAGCAGGTATTTTCCATACTATTATGGATCGTTTTGGACCGCGTATGGGCTTATCCAACAACATTGTTGCGGACAAGATTTCAGCAGCAAATGGTGGAAAACGAATCGATCCGAAATATATGAAAACAAGAGCTGTTTCCTACATGGGAATCGGTGGTTCTGACTGGGCCACAGAGATTCAGAATGATTTCTATCTGCATGCATTGACTCCGATGTGGAAAGTCATTGATAACGAAGTATTTATGTGGTCTCTTGGTATCTTAACTGACGATTCCAAAGTAGCCCGTGCACATCAGATTGGTGTAAACCTTGCAGAAGCTGCAAAAGATATCGAACATGCAACCTGGAAAGGTGAGGATGGTGTCTGTCCGCATTGCCATTCCAGAAACTTCTACATCGAGGGAGATGCAGTGGCAGTCTGCGGTCAGTGTGGTATCCGCGGTAAATTAGTGACAGAAGATGGCAAGGTTCGCTTTACCTTTGACGAATCCCAGATTGAGCATGCACATGATACCTTAAGCGGTCAGTTCATTCATGCGGATGATATTCAGAATAATGAGAAAAATGCAGGTGCTGCTGCAAGAAGTGATGAGTATAAAGCAAAAGTACAGCGTTATGCTGAGGCTATCACGGCAGTAAAACCGGAATAGGCACTTACCTCATTCAAAATTAGAGCAGTCTCGGAAACTCTATAAGTTCCATATTTCAGCTCTTTTTTATTGTTCAT
>CAVKTR010000093.1:0-10576 GCA_963659325.1 Dysosmobacter segnis | reverse complement strand
TAAGGCGAAATCAAAGAATCCTTCTGCAACCGCTAACCGTTCACTCCCCTCGTTTACTGAATCGCTTGTTACAGAAGGATTCTTTGATTTCGCCATTTCAGTTATGATGTCAATAAGCATTCCCCCTACACTGCATACTACTAACTGTACCATCGCAGTATAATATTTTATCGTTATCCTCACCTCAACGTAAATGCGCCTCCAATTTATTTTTTCTTGACGAGCGATTGTTAGCCGGAAAGACAAAATCAATTGGAGGCGCTTCATTATCTGAAATTATTAGTCATTAAATTGTTTATACTGTACCAGTTACAATTAGGGTGCTGATACCCGGGTTCGTGATCCAGACACCGGTGACCGGATCCTGGACGTATTCTGCCGCAGGCACTGTCACTTTTCCGGCGATGGTTGCGAAACTTCCGGTTGTCTCATCGTAGGTGTAATCCACGCCTTCTGTCCATGCGGTTCCATTGAAGGATACCGTCAGATTTTTCAGAATCGGATCAAAATCATCGGTGATGACCGCTGCGGTTGCTTCTTCTGCCGCGGTATTTCCGTTATTCTGGATTAAGAAAGTATAAGTTAACGTGCCGTTCTCGGTTACCGGAACCGGGCTCACAGATTTCGTGATGGTCAGCACCGGTTCGCTCAGGGCCTGCACGGTCTCTTCCACAACCACCGGTGTGATGCCGCCACCGGAAATCGTTGCGGTATTGGTAATCTCTGATTCACCTGCCAGAGGTGCATACTCTGTCAGTTTTGTCTCATATACCAGCAAAATATTGCCGCCCGCCGGAATGTTCAGCCCGGTGACCGTTAAAGGTGCACCCGGAGTCACCGTCGGTTTCGGCTGCAAAATACCATTAACATAATAATTGATCGTATCCGGTACATAAGAAAGCGGAGTCAGTGTCGTTGTATCAAACGTATACGTTCCCAGATCATCGCTCACAGTCATGCCGTTCAGTGGCACCGTTCCGGAATTAACCACACTTATCATATATGTCACAGTATCTCCTTGTTCATATACCGCTCTGACAGCAGTCTTTGTCGCCGAGAGCACTTCCAGAATTTCTCCTACCGCAATATTTGAACTCGCCACAGAATCTCCATAGCGTAGCTGAGCCTGATTCGTAAATCTTGCCATATTGTTACCTTCCTTTCTTCGACTCATCGGCCGAAGGTTCCATCAGATCAAGTCAAACCCATGTGAGGCTTTCTACAAGACTTGTATCTGATATACTATAAAATATGCAGAATTTACGGTTCTGGGTAACGTAAATTGGAAAATCAGCTTTATTTTTTCTCAAGAAGCGATTGGTAGCGACTGAGACAAAATAAAGCTGATTTTCTTTATTACCTATATTCACCACAAAAGAATTTAATCTTTAAAATGTATGTTCCCATGCATTTTGCAGACGTGGATCATCCACATTCTGGTCGCGCATCATTCCGGCAATCGTTCTCCAATAATGATCCTTAATGGCCTTGCAGATTGCCTCGCAATCTCCGGACACGCAGGCGTCAAATATAACCTTATGTGACGCATACTGGCGTTTCGCCACCGCCTCTTTATCCTGCACCAGATCATAGCCGGCAAACAGATTTCCATAATACTGCTCTTTCCACGCTTTCTGCAACCGTGGCATTCCACACATTTTTACCAGTTCTTCGTGAAATTCATTATCACACGCAAACACTTGGTCAAACTCTCTGGCAGTCAGATTTTTCATGCGCTCCAGAATTTCTTTCAGATGCCGCATGGTTTCCTCCGGAATATTTCCCTGCTGGAAACGCACGCTGACAACTTCATAATTTGTTCTCAGCAGATATACTTCATAAGAGTCCTGAAAGGATAATTCTCTCACAGAACAGCCCACATTTCTCGTATATACGATAATTCCTTCATTTTCCAGCTGGCGGAGTGCCTCACGGATCGGCCCCCGGCTTGTATGAAATTCTTTTGCCAGCTCCAGCTCCACGATACGCTGTCCTGGCTTGATCTCATGGTTAAAAATTTTACTGCGGATGGCATCTACAATGCTCTCTCTTAATGTCTGATATAATAATGCACCCATAAAATTTCCTGCTCTTTCTTACAATATTAATTACACTTTTTTCAACAAACTCATTTCATGTTCCACATATATCTGAAATGTCACACATGCTCACATGAAAATTTTTAAATATAAATTATTATCTATTTTGCAAACTGCAGCACAATATTTTTAATAATTGCAGCTGCTTTATCCATGCCCTCTGCCGTAATATGCTCATACGCACCATGGAATCCATAACCGCCGGTTCCAAGGTTCGGACACGGAAGTCCCACAAAACTCAGACGTGCGCCGTCAGTGCCGCCGCGGATTGGTGCGATATCCGGTGTAACCTCCGCATCTTTGCAGGCCTGAACTGCAAAGTCAATGAGCTGCATACACGGCTCAATTTTCTCACGCATATTGCGATAAGAATCTTTCAGATTCAGTTCTACGATTCCTTCACCGTATTTTTTATTTAAGGAAGCTGTGATTTCCTGCATCAGAGCCTTGCGTGCTTCGTATTTTTCTGCATCAAACTCACGGATCAGATATCCCATGGTTGTCTCTTCCACGCTTCCGTTCATTTCCATCAGATGGAAAAATCCTTCGTATCCTTCGGTGTGCTCCGGTGCTTCCTGCTCCGGCAGCATGCTCTGTAATTCCATTGCGATTTTCATGGAATTGACCATGATGTCTTTTGCCTCGCCCGGATGTACATTGACCCCATGGATCGCAAACTCCGCTGATGCCGCATTAAAGTTTTCAAACTGGATCTCACCTTCCGGGCCGCCGTCTACCGTATAGGCATACGGTGCGCCAAAACGCTCCAGATCCAGGTGGCAGGCTCCGCTTCCGACTTCCTCATCCGTAGTAAAGCTGATACATACTTTTCCATGAGGGATGTCACCTTTCAGCAATTCTTCCGCAACGGTCAGAATCTCAGCGATACCGGCTTTGTCATCGGCGCCAAGAAGTGTAGTTCCATCCGTTGTGATCAGCGTCCTTCCCTTCATCTGCTCCAGTGCCGGAAAATCTTTCACCGTCAGCGTTCTGCCGGAAGTTCCCAGAACCACATCTTTTCCATCATAATTCTCAATGATCTGCGGTCTGACATTTTCTCCGCTGTAATCCGGTGCGGTATCCATATGCGCAATAAAACCAATGGCTGTGCGATCCTCATATCCCAAAGTTGCCGGAATATGTCCATATACATAACCATATTCATCCATCATGGCATCCTCAATGCCCAATTCTTTCATTTCTTCCACCAGCAGTTTTGCCAGGTCAAACTGACGCGCTGTGGTCGGAGAAGTCGTACTCTCCTCATCGCTGGTTGTCCAGACTCTTACATAATTTAACAATCTTTCATAAGCTCGCATATTATAAACCTCCTAGTTCACATATATTCATCTGATATAATTTCACTGAAAAACACATGTTTCTACTACATGTCCTTTTCACAAAAATCTTATCTTATAAGTCACCTTGATCATGCACCAGGTCTCACATGTGTTCGACTTGAATCACTTCGTCATTGTGCAGATGAGAATTTTCATCAGGGAGAAGCAACGCAGAACGATAGGGCAATTTTCGTCATCGGAGCGAGCATAGCCCGATTGCGGGAGTGTGTCTGAGGCTGCTGATCTTGCAGCCGAGTTCACGGAAGCAATCGGAGATAGGCGGCGCAGCGCAGATAGAAAATTGTACGTGTCTGCGTGCTTCTCCCTGATAAAATTCTCCTTATAATACAAAAACAAAATTTTCTTTTTTAAAAAAGGAATCCTGCAAGCAGGATTCCTTTCATTTCAAACTTCACGCACATGCGGCCTGAAGCCTGTCCAAATTTAGGACTCTGTACAATATCCGAAGAAGAAGTATCCCAGCGGGCAGTAGTACATGCCTTCGATTCCATCACGCAACATATATTTCTGTGTGTAGAAGTACAGCGGATCAACAACGTAATCCTGACCTACTAAAATATCCTCAGCCTGATGTAAGAGTTTCATACGCTCTGCGGCATCAGAAGTAGCTTTTGCCTGGCTGATGATGTTGTCATATTCCGGATTAGAATACTGAGCATCATTATTTCCACCGCCTGTTACCCACATATCGAGGAAGGAAATCGGATCATTGTAATCAGAAATCCATCCATTACGTGCGATAGAGAAATCACCATCTTTACGTGTCTGAAGGAAAGCAGCCCACTCCTGATTGTTCAGTGTAACAGTCACGCCAAGTTCCTGCTCCCACATATTCTGAAGTGCTTCAGCAACAGCTTTGTGAGCATCGTTTGTATTGTACAGGTACTCTACAACCGGGAAGCCTTCACCGTTCGGGTAACCAGCCTCTGCAAGGAGCTCTCTTGCTTTTTCGCAGTTTGCTTCGTAATCTGCATCTGTCGGTGCATAGTAATCGCCGCCGGTTGCACGGAAGTCAGAACCTTCCTCAGCATCAGAGATACCGCTTGGTACATAAGCACCAGCCTCAACCTGTCCGGACTGAGTTACTTTATCAACGATGTATGTACGGTCTACAGCAAGTGTAAATGCCTCACGTACACGGGCATCATCAAACGGAGCTTTCTGTGTCTGGAAGCATACATAATATGTTCCAAGATAATCAACGATCTTCATATCGCCGGAAGCGATCAGGCTAGGAAGTTCTGCCTGCGGAGCTTCCTGGATGTAATCGAGCTCGCCGGATTTGAAACCGGAAAGCATAGCATTGGAATCATCCATCAGTTTGAAAGTGATGGTATCCGGTCCAAGGTTCTCATAATCATAATAGTTCTCATTCTTAGCCATTACGATCTGGGAGTTATGTGTCCACTCTGTCAGTTTGTAAGAACCATTGGAAATATAAGTAGACGGATCAAATGTCCACTGATCTCCATTTGCCTCAATGATATCCTGACGAACAGGCATCATAGCCGGGAATGCACACAGCTCTTCAAAGTATGGCAGATCTGTTGTCAGCGTTACTTCAAATGTCTTGTCATCCACTGCTTTTACAGCCAGCTCGGAAGGATCTTTCTCACCATCCATGATCTCGTTTGCGTTTACAACGCAGTCAAGCATGTAGTTGTAATCTGCTGCTGTAGCCGGATCAACCAGACGTTTCCAGGAATACTCAAAATCACCTGCTGTAACGTCTTTTCCGTCAGACCATTTGATGCCGTCACGAAGATGGAAAGTATAAGTTACAGTTCCGTCCTCATTCTCTGTCTTGTCATAGCTCTCAGCCTGACCATAAGTAATCTTTGCACTCTCGCAGGTTCCGTCAGATCCATCGATCTCCTCACCGGAATTCTCCCACTTCATCAGACCCTCAAATAAATGCTGAGCCATGATACCACCGTCAACGGCGGAGTTCAGTGCCGGATCCATTGTCATCGGCTCTGAAGCAAAGTTTACAGTGATGTTGAATCCATCACCGGATGCTGTTTTCTCTGCTGCTGCAGAGTCGTCGCTCTTTGAAGTTGAACTGCTGTCTGAACCACAGCCTGCAAGCATGGAAAATGCGAATGCAGCAACTAAAACGACTGAAACCAATCTCTTTTTCATAGTACTCTCCTTTGAAATTTATTGATAAAACAGGACAACCCTGTGTTATCTCCCAAAACAGAATCCTGCATGGCAGGATTCTCTGCCTGCGGCAGGTCGCATCGCGGCATTCTTCCTCTCTGCCGCAGTGCGATCCATACGCAATATCCTACTGCTCAAGCAGGTGACAAGCCACCCAGTGGTCTTTTTCATATTCCTTAAATTTCGGAACACATTCTTTACATTTGTCCATTGCGTATGGACAACGTGTATGGAAACGGCATCCGCTCGGCGGACTCATCGGAGAAGGAATATCTCCTTCCAGGACGATACGCTGTCTGCTTCTGCTTACTTCCGGATCCGGAACAGGTACTGCTGAAAGCAGCGTCTGTGTATACGGATGTAACGGACGGCGGTTCAGCTCATAACTCTCTGCCAGTTCCACCATCGTTCCAAGATACATGACACCGATACGGTGTGAAATATGACGAACTACAGAAATATCATGGGCAATGAACAGATAAGTCAGTCCCATCTCTTCCTGCATGTCTTCGAGCATATTTACAACCTGTGACTGAATGGACACATCCAGCGCGGAAATCGGCTCATCACAGACAATAAATTCCGGTTTTACGGCAAGCGCGCGGGCAATGCCGACACGCTGCTGCTGTCCGCCAGAGAACTCATGCGGATAACGGTTTGCATGCTCCGTATTCAGTCCTACTCTTCCGAGCAGTTCCTTGATACGGTCGGTACGCTCCTGTTTGCCGGTGCAAAGCTTGTGGATATCAAGCGCCTCACCGATGATCTCACCAACTGTCATACGCGGATCCAGACTTGCGGAAGGATCCTGGAAAATGATCTGCATTTTCCGTCTGTATGGAAGCATGTCAACCTTTTTCGCTTTCGGCACTTTCACCGGATGGAATTTTCCATCTTCATCTCTCTGCCACGGATCCTTTCCTTCAAAAATCGTCTTACCATCGTAAACAATTTTTCCGGAAGTCGGCTCATGTAACTGAAGGATGGTACGGCCCAGCGTTGTTTTTCCACATCCTGACTCTCCAACCAGACCAAGTGTCTCTCCACGTTTGATAAAAATGGAGATATCCTCAACTGCCTGTACGCCAGGACCTTTCATTCCCTTTACCGGGAAATATTTTTTCAGGTGATCAACCTGAACAAGTATATCATTCTTCTCACTCATGGTTGTCTACCTCCGTTTTTTCTGTATTCTGTTCCGGCAGAATCTGCTTTTCGCCGGCTTCTTCCAGACAATCCTGCACACGCAGCCAGCATGCTGCACGATGGTTTTCGCCCATCTCAACATATGGCGGCATCTTCTTCAGACAGATCTTCATAGCATGTTCACAACGCGGTGCGAACGGGCATCCCTCCGGCGGATTCAGCATATCGACCGGTGAACCCTCGATCGGGATCAGACGCTCATAGCTCTCCGCATCCACACGCGGCATGGAACGAAGCAGACCTTTTGTATAAGGATGACCCGGGTTGTAGAAAATATCATCAACCGGTCCCTGCTCTACCATCTTACCTGCGTACATAACGGATACCTTGTCACAGATCTCTGCCACAACGCCAAGGTTGTGTGTGATAAAGATAATACCCATATGGTTCTGTTTCTGAAGTTTCTTCATCAGCTCGAGGATCTGTGCCTGGATCGTCACATCCAGCGCGGTTGTCGGCTCATCGGCGATCAGAAGCTTCGGATGACAGATCAGTCCCATGGCGATCATAACACGCTGACGCATACCACCGGAAAGCTCATGCGGATACTTTTTCATACGCTGCTTTACATCGTTGATACCTACTTCTTCGAGCATTTTGATCGCGCGCTGCTCGGCTTCCTCTTTGCTGATATTTTTATCATGCGCTTTCAGAGCCTCAACCAGCTGATTTCCGATCGTATAGACCGGATTTAAGCAAACCATAGGATTCTGGAAGATCATTGCCACTTCTTTTCCACGGAAATCAACCATCTCATCTTTTGTCTTTGCAAGCATATCCTGACCTTCGAAGGTAATGGAGCCTCCCACTACCTTTCCCGGATTCTGAAGTAATCCGATGATCGAATATGCTTCCACGCTCTTACCGGAACCGGACTCACCTACGACACCCATAACTTCGTCATAGTCCACGTCATAGGAAATCCCGTTTACTGCTTTTACTTCTCCTGCCGGAGTAAAGAAAGAGACCTTGAGATCTCTGACCTCTAACAGTTTTTCATTTTTCTTTTCCTGTTCCATTTTGTCTCCTCCTCTCCTTATTTCTTCAGCTTCGGATCCAATGCATCACGAAGTCCGTCACCGAACAGGTTCAGAGCCAGGATCATAAGACTCAGGATTCCTGCCGGGATAAATAATCTGTATGGATATGTGCTCAGACCACTCAGAGCCTCAGAACACATAGAACCCAGACTTGTCAGCGGAGCAGATACACCTACACCGATGAAAGAAAGGAAGGATTCCAGGAAGATCGCGGATGGAATCTGCAGGAACGTAGTTGTAATGATCTGTCCGATACAGTTCGGAAGCAGATGCTTACCGATGATACGTCCGCCTTTTGCACCGAGTGCACGGGCTGCTGTCACGTACTCCTGCTGTTTCAACTGAAGGATCTGTCCACGGATGATACGGCTCATGGTTACCCAGTATAACAGACCGAATGCGATAAACATGGAGATCAGGTTCGGTCCGAGTACTGTCACCAGATTCTGCATCGGTCCGTCTCCGGAGTTCTGGAACTGCTCCAACGCCGGTTTCAGTGTTGCGGAAAGCAGAAGGATGATCAGCATCTCCGGAATGGAATAAATAACCTCAACAATACGCTGCATTACAGTATCAACCGCTCCGCCGCAATAACCGGATACAGAACCATATAACGCGCCGATGATCAGTACGATGATCGCTGCGCACACACCAACGATGATAGAAATCCTTGTTCCAACCATGACACGGACCATGATATCACGTCCCTGGTCATCGGTACCAAATACATGAGGGAATACTTTCTCACCATCAGCCATCTTTTTAAGCTCTGTAGAAGAGTAGCCAAACGCTTTATGCTTGATGCCAAGCGCTTTTGCCGCGTCCGCTTCTGTCACGCTTTCATCGTCCGCTTTATCCTGTGAAACATTTGCTTTTGCACGGATCTTGGACTCTTCAATCTTGCTTAATTCTTTTCCTTTTGCTGCTGCCTCTTCTCTCGCTTTCTCGACAGCCTCATCCGGTGTCAGGTTTGCGGAATCATTATGCTCTTCCATGTAGGCATTGATCTTCTCCTGATCTTCCAAGGTATAATGCCACGGGTGAAGTGACTCAGAACCACGCACCTGCTGTTTGTAAGTATAAGGAACCAGACTCGGTCCCACAAATCCAAAAATAACCAGTGCAATGATGATTGCCAGTGCAACCATTGCCACTTTATTCTTACGGAGACGACGCCATGCATCCGCCCAGTAGGAAACACTCTTACGATCTTTGATAAAATCAGCTTTTTCCTGTGAGCTTGCCGGATCAAATGCGTCCTCCGGTAATTTGCTCCACTCTAAAATATCATCAATATTTGGTTGAAGAGAGCCTGGTTTCTGAAATCTCTTTTTTCCAGACATGCTTAATTTCCTCCCTTCGCCAGATTGATACGCGGATCTACCAGTTTGTAGCACAGGTCAACGATCAGGTTCATGATGATGATGAAGGAAGCCAGGAAAATCGTGGTTCCCATGATCAGCGGATAATCACGGTTCTGGATCGCCTGAATGAAATAACGTCCGAGACCCGGGATTGAGAATACCTGCTCAACAACCATACCGCCGCACAGCGTAAATGCGATCTGCGGTCCCAGATACGTGATAACCGGGATCAGTGCATTTCTCAGTGCATGTTTGAAAATAATCTTTCCATTTTTCAGGCCCTTCGCGCGTGCTGTCTTGATATATTCCTGATTCAGGGAATCGAGCATCGCTGTCCTGGTCTGTCGTGACAGATAACACATCGGGTAAAATCCAAGTGCCAGGCACGGCAGGACATAACTTTTTGGTGTACCGTCAAATAATGCCGGGAATACTTTAAATCCCGGAATACCGCCACACAATGTGTGCAATAAAAGTGTTGCTACTACGAATCCAGGCATGGAGATACCGATCGTGCATACAACTCTAAGGAAGCTGTCTACCCATGTACCTCTCTTGTAAGCTGCCAGACATCCCAGCGGAAGTCCGACCGCAATTGCCCATAAAAGTGCAAAAATACCGACTTTAGCAGATACCGGGAACATTTCCTTGATGATATCCAATACTGCACGGTTTTTCTGCATTTTGATAGATGTACCGAAATCTCCATGGAGAAGATTTCCAAGATATTTGCCCAGCTGAACAATCAGGGGCTGATCAAGTCCGTATTTGGCATTCAGCGCTGCGATCGTAGCTTCTGTCGGTGTCTTCTCTGATAACCACGGATTACCCGGGATCGCATTCATCAGAAAAAACGTAACACAGGCAACTACGAGCACTGTAACAATCGCCATAAAGACTCTTCGTACGGTGTACTTTGCCATTTTTTCACCTTTCCTCTCTCATTCTCATACGTAACTCTGCCGCCAATTTTATACAATCCTGTACCGCTTTACTATTGTAAATTGTCGACAATAATTAATATTATACTTTATTTTCACATAATGGTCAATCATTTTTCACACTTTTGTGCTCAAACTTCTTACAAGTGTTTTTTTGTCGCGCACACTTTTCCTCTTTTTGTCCTCTCATTGCAGAATTATCTTTATGATAAAGTAAAAACATGCAAAAGTCAGCACTGAAAAAATTGGATTTTTTGTATAACTATAAATGAGCAAGTTCGTGATTTTGCATAAAAAGAGAGACATCTTTATTCGAGTATGTTGTATAATGAAAGTATCCACACAAACATTTATAACATTCACGAAAGAAGGTGCCTCTCGCAAATACTATACATCATTCTT
>CAVKTR010000092.1:0-10853 GCA_963659325.1 Dysosmobacter segnis | reverse complement strand
CCAGCCAGTATGCATACGGGCCTGCATCATACTGTCCCAGTTCATCCAGATTGCTGCCGTAACGTAATTCAATATGATAGGTGGTATCAGTGGTATCCGGTGCAATGCAGAAATAAGTAAATTCTCCTGCATCCGCATCATCGCTCTCATACTCATAAAGACCACGTACCTCTTCCATTCCTACATAATGATAGGTATGTGCAAACAGTTCATTTCCATCTGCATCATATCCTTTGATGGCAGAATCGTCACCGTCAAATTCCAGAGTTGCTACGCCCTCGGTAAAGGAGCAGTCATAGACGCCATTGCCGTCCGCGTATGCTTCTACTGCTTCCTCTCCGTAAACGGTTCCACTTACCATGGAAGCCAGTTTCTCATATGCAGCCTGTGCATTGTCCTCACCAACCAGTTCTTTGCAGTCGTCGATCCAGGTCTGCTCATATTCATCCGCCAGAATAACCGGCCACAGTTCCTGATAAGTACCTGTCAGATCTGCGATCAGCTGTTGGGCTGCTGCCTCATTTTCATCTGCTGCTTCCGCCGGAGCTTCCTCTTCTGCTTCTTCTGCTGTATCTTCCACAGTTTCTTCCGCAGTCTCTTCTGCCTCCGTCGTTGTGTCCTCTGCAGCCGGTGCAGAAGTACTTCCGCATCCTGCAAGCAGAGAAGCGGATACTGTCAAAACAAGAAGCATGCTGGCAATTTTTTTGTTCTTCATAATAAATCCTCCTGAAAATACAAATGTCGCAGTTAGTTCTTTCTAACTGCGACACTCATTTTATCGGACACGATTTTAAATAGCAATGACTGAACCGACTTTTTTCTATCCATTCGGACTTTCCATTTGGACTTTCTTTCGATACTCGGTGGGCGGCATCCCGTATTCGGCACAGAAAGCAGATGTAAATTTATTGGGATTCAGATACCCAATCTGCGCCGCAATCTCGGCAATGGTAAGCTTTTGCTCCCGCAACAGTTTCTCTGCCACCTGCAGGCGGTACCGTTTTATATACGCGTATACCGAATCCCCGTACATTTCTTTAAAACATTTCTTCATGACCGTCGGAGAAATTCCAAACCGCCCCGACAATTCCTGGATCGTATAATGTTCCTGAAAATGCCCCATGAGAAATCCGTGTATTTTCTTCGTAATTTCAATCTGCCCGGCTGAAAAATAAGCCGGTTCCGGCGTATGCTCCACAGGCTCAAATGCGGTCAGCATGAGAAGCAGTTCCAGCACTTTGATGCGAATATAGCCATATCGAATAGTATCCGGAACTGTGTATAACTCCGAAAAAATATGTTCAATCGTTGCATTTCCGCGAATCAGGGTAAACTTCCTCTGACCGGAAAGTTTCCTGATCCGTTCCAGATCTACCGACAATAATTCCAACACGCGTTTCATTTCATCCGTAATCAATGAAAAATCAACGGTTACCGTGATTCCATGATAATGGGAGGTCGGAAATTCAGATCGGTGCTCCTGATCCTGCAGGGAGCAGAACGACAGATCCCCCGCCGACATATAACAGTACTGATGCTCTCCAAACAGACACTCACATCGCCCTTCCCGGCAATAGTTAATCTCCATCACATGAGAAACCGCCTGCTGATTCTTGCGGCAATACTCCATGTGAATATCATTATAAACCAGCTCCACGCCGGAAAAGACCCGATACACACGGATATCCCCGCTCCCACTCTCATTTTCCAGGTGAAAACAACTGCACTCTGCATCGGCACTGTCTTCTGCCAGGGAAGACACTCCATATAACTCTTTGCTGGTAAAACTTTTTATTTCTTTCAAAATTTCCCTCATTCATTCCCTGATGTTACGAGAAATCCCTCTGTCGCATCAAATTTTATAACATACTCGCATGTACTCTCCCGCTTTGCTGCTGCGTCCTCTGCATTTGCATAGTAGGTAAATGTCATATGGTAGGTGCTGCTTCCTTCTCGACTGGATTCCCCACTTATCAGCCAGTCATCCGTAATCCCTTTTTCTTCTTTCACCAGCATCTCCGCATACTGCTGGGCGCTGTTCCATATGCCATACATCCGCTCCCGCTTTATGGCTATTCCATGATAACTCCATAGTACGACGAACATGACCGCCAGCATCACAGCAACATATCCTGCAATTCGATACCGCTTTTCTTTACGATCAATTCTCTGATAAATTCCTTTGAATAATGCTCTTCCAACTATGAGAAGCAGAAACAGATACCATAATGTCCAGTAAATCTGCTGCGGCACTTCTGCATCCAGGGACAGCAGTTCCGCCAGACGGTCCCCATACACATATCCAACCAATGAAAGAAGAATTCCGCCTGAAAGCAGGGACGCGGTCCCGTAAATTTTCCGACCTTCCCCATCTTCCATATTTTGAAAGAAATACCATAAAGAAACTGCCAGTGTTCCCACAAGGCCGCCAAAAATCAGTCCACCTAAAAGACTGGCCATTCCGGCCACCCACACGACAATCGTGATCCCAGCACCCAGAATTACTGCTATAAGATTTGCGTTTTTCTCCCGCTGCTTATGATGCGCAGAAATATCCCCTGCACTTTGCAAAATCTCAGCCACTTCTTCTTTTGTATACTGTAATTCGTTCTGTTCCTGTCGTTCTGACCGCATCAGTTCCAAAACGGAAATTCCAAGCGCCTGCGCCAGTGGTTCTATAGTCTGAATATCCGGAAAGCCAAGTCCTCTTTCCCACCTGCTAATAGCTTTATCCGTCACATGAATTTCCGCCGCCAGCTCGGCCTGCGTCATTTTTCTCTCTTTTCGTATCTCTGCAATGAACTTTCCAAACTTTTTTGCTTCCACGGTATTGAAGCCTCCTCGCTGTTTTCCATTCCCTGCATTCCGACGGGAATCTGTAATTTCTCAGTCAGCATAGTCGAACTTCTGATGTTCTGTCAATCGACGAATCATTTACCTCTGTCTTTCCCGCTCAAATGACAGATATCTTGTTCCCTGAAAGCTTAATTTCCCAGTATCGCCTTCCGCCAGCATGCCATACTCGGTTCCGGTCACGGAAAACTCCATCCGGTCACCGCTCTCCACCTAAAACGTCACATAGTACCAGGTAGAATGAGCTGCCATATTATCTCCACTGGGATGACAGCTCACGTCTGTCCGCCTGGAAATCACCTCTGCATCTACCGTCAGTCTCGGTGAATGATTATTCTTATTCCAGGTACTTAATCCCTTTACGAACATGAAAATGAACATTCCAAGAATCAGGAAAAAGATCAGAAAAAACATCACATCAAATAACTGAAAACCCATTCCAAATCCGGTGTCAAAATCATTGTACCCAAATCCCATGCCGTTTCCTCCTTCTGTTAAATCTCCGCTGCCGCATTAATGATTTCTTCTACCTGAAACGCTCCATTTTCGTATGCAAACTTCACAATGCCACAGTTTCCGATAAACTCATTTCCCTGATTTTTTTTCTTCAATTTTCGTCAGAAACCGTTTGATTGCCATGCCATGGCTGACGATAAGCACCGTCTCACCATTATCCTGATCCGCAATCATTTTCACCGTATTGTAAATCCGCTCGGTAAATGCGTCCAGATCTTCCCCGCCATATTTTACAAAATAATCTCCATAAGGATAGGCCGGATTCTCACTGATGGGCGCTGCCTCTTTAGTTCCAAGCAGAATTTCTTTCAGTCCCTTCAGCCGCGTATAAGGATGATCTGTCACCTGCTCCGTCGTATCGCAGGCACGCTCCGAACTGGAGCTGTAAACAGCATCAAAAGTAATATTCTGATCTTTGAACCATTTTCCTGCTGCCTGTGCCTGCCGGATGCCTCTCTCTGTCAGTGGTGAATCGCACTGCCCCTGATTTACCTGCATGGTATTAAAAAGCGTCTCTCCGTGACGCATCAGATAGATCGTTTTCATTTTTGTTTCCTCCCCTGTAAAAGATCCAGCAGGATCGCATAAACTGCTTCATTTTCCTTTACCACCAGTGTCAGTTCTTCTTTCGCCCTGCTCAACTGATGGAAAAGCTTCCGCACATCTCTCTGCTCAGATCTTAAATATCCGTTTTTATCATAATAGTACCGGCCATCCAACACTGCCACCAGACGTTCTTCATTTTCCTGGGGTGGCCGGTATCCCTGCCGCAGATAATCCTTCTGAAAATTCTCCGCTTCCTTATCATCATTTGCATAGACCACTTCCACATGTGGATAGGGCCTTAAGCCCCGTCTTCCCGGAAGGTGCATCATATTCAGAATAAATGAAGAAACTTCGGCATTGGTCCGAATCCGGTTGGTCAGATGAAAAGTCTGTATATCCGGAAGTTTCGTGAGATATTCTGCCACGTTCTGATCCAGTTCTTCCGGTGAAATCATATCCTCACAGTCACTGGAAAAGATCACCGGACACCGGGTTCCAGCCTGCTGCAAATATTCCAGTTTTTCCGGCAGTAGAAGATGCGCTTCATCCACCAGAATCGCACTGTAAGAACTTAACTTTTCCTCCGTAATCTCATAATCTGTTACATAATCGATACGTCTTAACCGCTCGTGCAGTGTCTTCCACTCCTGCCCGGCTTCTCCGCAGTGAATCATCGCCACCCGCTGTTTTCCTGACAGTTTCATGGCAATATCATATAAAAGCAACGTTTTTCCCGTACCGGGAAGTCCGGTAAACCAGCAGTATCCTTTGTGATCTACCCGTATCTTTTTCAAAATCTGCCGCTCAATATCCCGCTGCTGGGATGTGAGGAAATATTCTTTGTTAAGGAAACGGGTCGCCTCTGTCAATGGGGAGATCAGATAGAGTTCTGCCTCGAACAGATCTTCAATCTCTCCCTCATATTCCTGACTCTCATTTTGTAAATCCCTGCACAGCTGCTCCCAGTCCGCCTCCACAATCCGGTCATGATTGGTCAGACGCACCAGGCGGTCCTGACTGCTGATATACGTATAAGAACGGATCGTCCGCCCCAGCGGTGCCAGATAATACCGGTTCTGCAGAAGCTGTTTCCGAATAGCTTCCTCCGTCACCTCACCGCTTTTCAGCTCAATATTGACGATCTGCTCCTCCTTGATCTGGATCAGATCAAATTCCTTTCCCAGCCGCGGAATCGTAAACGAATAGAAAAAACGAAGGGCATACACTTCCTCCATGTGCAGTTCCAACTGATCCACGAACGCTTTCATGCTGTTCATCTCCCAGTCGCGCACTTTCAGAAAATATGCCCTTCCTGACAGCTGCCGCTCCAGCTTCTGCAGCTGCTCCGTATTCTGTTTTCTTGTAATCGCATAAATGGACAGGGATTTCATCTCCGGCTCTTCCTTCTCCGTGCAGTAATCGTTATGTTTATCATAGCACAGAGCTGTCAGCTGCGAAAGAAAAACCTTCCTGTCAATCCCTTAAAAATGTCTGAAGCCGCATGAACCCTGACATCATGCAGCCGCCTGCTGCCCCGGCGCCCATAACCAGGGACAGGCGTTCCATGTTAATACCACCGATGGCATATACCGGAACCGGACAGACCTTGCAGATCTCTCTTACAAAATCAAGTCCTTTCCCTTTCAGACCCTTCTTACAGTCCGTCTCAAAGATCGTCCCCAGAATGATCTGTGTGGCACCGCTGCTCACAGCATACTCCATATCTTCCATGCTATGGCAGGAAATGCTCAGCTCCCGAAAATCTTTTTGAAGTACTGATCGTTCCTGCTCTCTTAATGCCTGAAGTGCCGGAATAGACAAATGAATCTGCTCACATCCCAGTTTCCTTGCTATGGCAATTCTGGAATGCAGAAAGCACAGGACTCCTTCTCTCTCACACAAAGTCAGTATGTTTTTCGCCAGCTCCTCGTATTCCTCATCTGTCAGATCTTTTTCCCGCAGAATCACTCCATGTGGATGCAGGGCAATAACTCTTTCTATCTGCTCTAAAAAATCTCCCTGCACCAGCGCCCGATTGGTAATTACAATGGTATGTTCATATGACTTACACATAAATATAATCGTTCAGAACCGGCTGCAGACCGCCGTGTTCCATATCCTCATACATTTTTTCAAAGGAACGGTCATCGTTGATTTCGAACTGCTCATCGCCCACATCCGCATCCTCTTTGCCTTCGTATTTCTCCTCATGGTCTCCGATACCTGTGGAAACACCTGCAGATACTTTCGTCGCACAAATTTTTGTAATACCATTCCGAAAAGACATGCTTTCCCGACTGGAAACGGTAATTCCCGCAAAGGGCAGGAACATCCGGTATGCACACAGTACCTGACAGAGCTCTTTTTCTCCCACATCCCGCGGATTGATCTTATCATTATTCACAATGGGCCGAAGACGCGGACAGCTTAAGGACAGCTCTGCATGGGGATATTTCCGGTTAATATAATAAACGTGAAGTGCCGTTGCCAGCGCATCCTTTCGGAAATCATCAAGACCAAGCAGTGCAGAGAATCCGGCTCCTCTCATACCACCCATCAGAGCACGCTCCTGGGAATCAAAGCGATATGGCCAGACACGCTTATGTCCCATCAGATGCAGCGTCTCATATTTTTCCGGATTGTATGTCTCCTGGAACACCGTTACATAGTCCACACCGCATTCATGCAGATACTGATATTCATCCTCGTTGACCGGATAGATCTCGATTCCGATATTTTTAAAATATTTTCTCGCGATCTTTACCGCTTCTCCAATGTATTTCACATCAGAATAAGCGCGGCTCTCACCGGTCAGAATCAGAATCTCTTCCATACCAGTCTTCGCAATGACCTGCATCTCATGCTCGATCTCTTCAAAATTCAGCTTCTTCCGGCGGATATTATTGTAGCAGTTGAATCCACAGTAAATGCAGTAGTTCTGACAATAATTGGCGATATATAACGGCGTGAAAATATAAACCGTATTTCCAAAATGATTTTTCGTAATCTCTTCTGCTTTTCTCGCCATCTGCTCCAGATAAGGTGCTGCCGCCGGGGACAGGAATGCCTTAAAATCCTCAATAGAACAGGATTCATGGGAAAGTGCCCGCTCCACATCTGTTGCCGTGTAAGCATCGTAGTCAAATTCATTCATGGCTTTCAGTACTTTATCCTTGATATCCGACTCAATGACCTGCATGCCTTCCATATATTCCATATGGTTGGTACGGAAGGACGGATCCTGTTCCAGCCGATGTTTTCTCTCCAGCGCTGCCTGCGGCAGCTTATCACTGTCTACAAAATACACCTGATTTTCTTCATTCATGATTCAGATTCCCCCTTAACGCAGAAAACCGGTCAGCGGATCGGACGCACTGCCGCCTCTGGCAAGTACTCTTCCCATTCCGGTCAGGTACGCTTTTCTTCCTGCCTCAATTGCCAGCTTAAATGCTGCCGCCATCTCCGGTACATCTCCGGCAGTCGCGATTGCCGTATTTGCCATAATGGCGGCGGCTCCCATCTCCATAGCCTCACAGGCCTGGGACGGCTTTCCGATTCCGGCATCCACAATAATCGGAAGATCAATCTCATCAATAAGTACCTGAATCATGGCTTTCGTTGCCAGTCCCTTATTGCTTCCTATAGGCGCTGCCAGCGGCATAACAGCTGCTGCACCTACATTCTGAAGATCTCTTGCCACATTTAAATCCGGATTCATATACGGAAGCACCACAAATCCTTCCTTTGCCAGAATTTCCGTTGCTTTCACTGTCTCATAGTTGTCCGGGAACAGATATTTTGCATCCCGCATAATCTCCACTTTCACGAAATCACCACATCCCATGGCTCTGCTCAGTCTGGCAATCCGAACAGCTTCCTCTGCATTTCTTGCTCCGGATGTATTCGGAAGCATAGTCACACCCTTCGGAATAAAATCCAGAATGTTCTCACTCTCCTGGGTATTTGCCCGGCGTAGAGCCAGTGTAATAATCTCAGCGCCGCCCTGTTCTACAGCTGCCTTGATCAGATTCAGATTATATTTTCCGGAGCCCAGAATAAAACGGCTCTTAAACTCTTTCCCGCCTAATACAAATTTGTCATCCATGATAAATCTCCTTTTTCTTGTGAATTATTCTGCCTGCATAATCAGCTGCAGGACTTTATTTGCCTCATGGGCTGCACAGGCTGCCACTCTCGGCGCAATCAGCCCGATCCCATTTCCCACATCCGTGCTCTGATCCCCGCACACATATAGCCTTCCCAGCATCTGCTGTGTCCGGATCTCATTGGTATCCCCATAACCTGCCATACCATTTCCTGATACTACCGTCGTCTTCGGACATTGAGTCAGCAGTTCACGCACCACCATGGCCTTTTGGTCAGGTTTATCAAAGGCCTCACAGACAATGGAGTAATCTTCAAACAGTTCTTTTACATTCTCCGGCGTTACCTTCACGCATACGGATTCATAAGTCAGATACGGATTGATCTGACGTAAAATCTCCGGCAGTGCCTCTGCCTTCGGCTTTCCAAGCTGCGGAATAAAATACATCTGCCGGTTCAAATTGGTCACATCCACCACATCAAAATCCACCAGCAGCAACTTTCCAATGCCGCTTCTAGCCAGCATAACTGCAATGTTGGAACCAAGTCCTCCCAGTCCTGCCACCGCCACTTTTGCCCCGCGAAGCTTCACCTGCATTTCCTTCGGAAAGCGGGCGTCAAAGGCCCGATCCAGTTCTTCCTGTGAAATAAGTTCTCCCATTTTTCAGCCTCCCCCTACAAACCGCAGAACTTCAATCACATCCTCATCCTGAATAATCACATTTTCAAGCTGATCTTTCGGAATGATATTAAGATTCTGTTCCACAACGACCCGCTCCGGTTCAAATCCGGTCTCCTTCAGATACTCCAGAAGATTCTTTCCGGCGATTGCCTTCTCTTCTCCATTGATCTTTACCATCTTGCTGCTCCTTTCACGTTTTAACACCTTAATCTTCAAGTACGCAAAAAAGGCACCGGACAACACAATGATAGTGTCATCCGGCGCCTGTCAATACTCTGTGAAAAGTGGTGCCCCCAGTTCACACAAAACAGAGAGCAACGGGACAAACGTCCATTCATACGCGACATGTATTTCCCTACGTTGGCATTATCCAAATCAGGTTCCAGGTCAAGACTAATCAAGTCTACTCTCAGCCCATCTGTTTGAGCTCCCTATTTGAAAGATATTGTACAGAAGATTCAGGCGATTTGCAAGAGATTTCCACATCTACTTTTTCCTTTTGAAATAGAAAAATGTAACTAGTTGCAAAAATCTATTCTGGGGAGGCTTGCTCGTTATTACAAAAGACATTGTTCAGCTACATTACGATGAATTTGGCATCTTAACAATCAATATTTATGATTTCCTGCTCGATCCGAATTGTATTGAAAAATAACAGAAAAAAGATATAAAATTAATGATGTTGAAAAAGATTAGATTACAAAGGAGTAAGATTAAGATGAATTACATTTCAAGAGACAAAGCATTTGAATTATTAAAGAAGTACAACAAGGATCCATTTCATATCCAGCATGCATTTACAGTGGAAGCTGTTATGAAATGGTATGCCAAGGAGCTTGGTTTTGAGGATGAGGCTGAATACTGGGGGATTGTTGGACTCTTGCATGATATTGATTTTGAACAGTATCCGGATGAGCATTGCCTGAAGGCACCGGACCTTTTGAGGGAAGTGGGTGTAGGAGAAGATATCATTCATGCTGTCTGCTCTCATGGATATGGCATCACGGTTGGCAATGGTACAACTATTGATGTGGAACCGATTCATTTGATGGAGAAAGTTTTATTTGCAGCGGATGAGCTGACCGGACTGATCTGGTCCGCATCTCTTATGAGACCTTCAAAGAGCACGAAGGATATGGAACTTAAGTCCCTTAAGAAGAAATACAAGAGCAAGGGATTTGCTGTGGGCTGTTCCAGGGAAGTGATTGCCAGAGGAGCAGAGCAGCTTGGTTGGGAGCTGGATGAGCTTTTGGAGAAGACACTGGAGGCCATGAAAGCATCTGAGGATATCATTAATGCGGAGATGGAAGCGGAATCCACGCATATTATGAGCCGGAAGAGCTGGTAGGAAAGACCTTGCTTGCTATTACCAATCTGCCGCCAAGAGCTATGATGGGAATCGATTCTTGCGGCATGTTGCTGTCAGCTGTTCATTATGAAAATGGCGAGGAAAAATTGAATCTTGTTATGTTAGACGATGTCATCCCGGCAGGAGCGAAGCTTTATTAACAGGGAACAGAGTGAGGTAGCGGATAACTCCGGTGCCTCATCTTAATATTAGGATGATCAATCTAAACTATTAAATTTAATAGTGACTTATAAATTTGATAATATCTTCTAGATCAGAAGTTGATTTGTTAACATGAACGCACCAAGTAATTTAAACAGGTATAAAACAGGAGGTATATTCAATGTTAAACGAATCAGTAATCAAATTATTAAAGAATGGTATGTGGGATCTTGCAACATGCGCAGATGGAGAACCAAACGTAGTGCCGGTTGCCTTCAAAGACGTGACTGATGACGGAAAGCTTGTGGTTGGCGATGTTTTCCTCCAAACAACTTTAGATAATATAAAAGCAAATGATGGAAAAATTGCTATTTCGGTATATGATGCGCAGAATCTTGAGGGCTATCAGATTAAAGGAACTGCCGAATATGTAACGGAAGGAACGATTGTGGATACATTTAAGGCCATGGTAGAGAAAATGTTCAATGGGACTGCAAGTGCAAAGGGAGCACTTATCATTACTCCTTCTAAAGTAATCGTTACAACACCCGGTGCTGAGAATAAGAAAGAGATTTAGCCAAAATGGTGCAATGCCGGAAGACAAAAATAATCTGTCATTTTATACAAAATATGGTTTTTCAA
>CAVKTR010000091.1:0-11048 GCA_963659325.1 Dysosmobacter segnis | reverse complement strand
CTGCGGGTTTTCTGCGTTAATAATGCATAAATTTACAGTTTTTTTCGGTAAAAAATTTTTCGTAGAATGCGTAATACTACGAAATTGGAGGGATGCTCGAAATTGCTCATTTTTTATTTATCCGGCACACTGAATCAGTGGCTCGAATTTTTGCATCTGCAGCTTTTTGTATTCCATGGATGAGTGGAAGTAATATTCCATAGTTATCTTAATATCAGAATGTCCGAGAATTTCACTGAGGGTTCTGACATCCCACCCCAGGGTAATACAGCGTGTTGCAAATGTATGACGCAGACAGTGAAAATTCAGATATGGAATCTGTATTTCCTGTAATATTTGTTTGTAAAAATATTGTATGGTTCGTGGATCCACGGGAGCTGCTCCCGTTCTTGAAAAGATAAAACGACGTGATTCAGAAAAAATCAAATTTTGATCCAGATATTCAATCAAAAAATCCGGCAGCGGAATCATTCGATAAGCGCTCCGGCTTTTTGGAGATGTTATTACAAGTTCTGTTTTCTTCTTTTTTTCTTCTTTGGATGTGACCACCGCAGTGCGCTGTACGGTTCGAACGATTCGGACATATCCATTGATCAAGTCCAGGTCTTCGAAAGTCAATGCGCATAGTTCTCCGATGCGGATTCCGGTGTAAAGGGCCAGTAAAATCCCGCAGGAATACTGGGATGGATGTGCAAAAAGGTACTGTTCCAGCAATGTCTGATTTTCTTTTGAGAACACATGTACCAGATGATAGTCTCGCGATAATTTTGGTATCAGAAGGTATTGATTTTTCAGATATCCCTGCTCCTGCGCAAGCCGAAGTGTACTGTTTACGATCATACACAGGCAGCGAAGTGTGCCTGTGGCCAGCGGATGTCCTTCCACGCTCTTTTTACTGATTGCGGCATAATACTCATCAATGAGCTTCTGGTTGATTTTTGCACAGGTAATTTTGGCAAAATATGGCCGGATATGAAGACGCATCAGTTGTTCATATTTACAGAACGTAGATTTCTTGATGGTTTCCTTCTTGGTCTCCAGCCATTCATCCATAAGTGTATTGAAGAGTGTTTGTGATTTGTTCATTTATAATGTCTCCTTTTTCACAAACTATAGCATGAAACATGGATGGAACCGTTGAAAAAGCCTACAAGGCAAGAAGTTTCTCGCTCATTTGTATAAAATGCATAGATAAAAATTGTTACAAATACCATTAAAAATGCGTTAAAAAATTGAGCATTATGCCGAGATGTGTCGACAAATGTTCTTTATCCCTTGCTTTTCTTAGTTGATAGTAGTACACTTTATTTCGTAGTATTACGTATTCTGCGAAAAAAGGAGGGATTTTTTATCTGGTACGTCGTGTATTGTCCACATCAGAACATGCAAAATCTGATGGAGATTTGTAAGGCAACATTATCTGAGCAGGCAGCAACCTGCATCTTTACTTTTACATACGACCGAATGAAACGTTATCAGGGCGAATGGCATCTGGAGCGTTCTTATACCTTTCCGGATTATTTCTTCATAGAGAGCAGCAATGGTGAACAACTGGAGAAAGAAATGAATCGCAATGAGCTGGCATCCAAAATACTGGCTACCGGCGGTATTGTCACGCCTGTAGACAGCCAGGAAGAGGAATTGTTGCGCCATTTATCAGACGATTCTCACCATATGGGAATGTCCACCGGTTATATCGCAGAAGGAAAAACACATGTGACGCAGGGACCGTTAGTTGGTTATGAGTCACGGATCAGAAAAATAGATCGACATAAACGGCTGGCGAGGATCAGTCTGCCTTATGCAAGAGGAGAGATGGAGCTTTGCATGGGGCTGGAGATCACGAGTAAGTCGTAGTGCTGTTCTTTTTAATAGGAAAGAACAGTTATGGAGATAAAGAAGTAAGGGAGAGATACATAGAAATGAAAATACCATTTTCACCGCCTGATATGACGGATCTGGAAGTAGAAGAAGTAATTGCGGCAATCCGTTCCGGATGGATCACTACAGGTCCGAAGACAAAAGAATTTGAAAAAGAGATTGCTGAATTTTGTGGAGTAAATCGAGCAGTTTGTCTGAATTCCCAGACGGCCTGTGCAGAGATGGCACTCCGTCTCTTGGGAATCGGTGAAGGCGATGAAGTAATCGTTCCTGCTTATACTTACACAGCATCTGCATCTGTTGTATGTCATGTAGGCGCAAAACTGGTATTTGTGGATGTGCAGAAAGATAATCTCCAGATGGATTATGACCAGCTGGAAGCTGCAATCAATGAAAACACAAAGGTAATCATTCCGGTAGATTTGGGTGGTGTGCCATGTGACTACGACAGAATTTATGAAATCGTGGAAGAGAAAAAACATCTGTTCCAGCCGAAAAACGAGATCCAGAAAGCTATGGGACGTATTTCTGTCAATGCGGATGCGGCGCATGCATTTGGAGCGACCTGGCACGGTCAGAAAGTTGGATCCATTGCGGATTTCACAAGTTTCAGCTTTCACGCGGTAAAAAATCTGACAACAGCAGAAGGCGGCGCATTGACATGGAAATCTATTCCGGGAATTGATGATGAAAAATTGTACCATCAGGTTCAACTGTTTTCTTTGCATGGTCAGTCCAAAGATGCGCTGGCAAAAACACAGCTCGGAGCATGGGAGTACGACATTGAAGGTCCTTGGTACAAATGTAACATGACAGACATCATGGCTGGCATTGGTCTGGCACAGATGAAACGTTATCCGGGACTTCTGGAGAGAAGAAAAGAGATTATTAGTCGTTACGATGCTGCATTCAAACCGTTAGGTATCGAGGTATTACCGCATTATACAGAGGAGTGGCTGAGCAGTGGACATCTCTATATTACAAGAGTTCCGGGAATCGGTACCGAAGAGCGTCAGGAAATTATTGTAAAAATGGCAGAGGCTGGTATCGCTACAAATGTACATTACAAACCACTTCCGATGATGACCGGATATAAAAAGATGGGATTTGATATCAAAGATTATCCGAACGCGTATGCGAGATTTGTAAATGAGATTACGTTACCGCTTCATACAAAACTGACTGATGAGGAAGTGGAGTATGTGATTGAGAATTACTGCAGAATCGTCGATGAATATATCAAATAAACGGAGAGAAAGTTATGAGAAAGTGGGAAGACCTTCCGAAGTTTATGCAGTGCGAGGAAGTGCGGGAATATTATGACATTCTGGCAAAAAAGAAGTTCAGCCTGCGTCTGAAACGAATCTTTGATGTGGTGGCTGCAACGATTGTTCTGATCATTACAGCTATTCCGATGCTGATCATTAGCATTAAGATCGCAACGGAATCCAAAGGCGGCGTGTTTTATCGTCAGGAGCGTGTGACGGCGTATGGAAAGAAATTTCGTATCCATAAATTTCGAACTATGGTAGCAAATGCGGATCAGATTGGTTCTGCAGTTACTGTATCCGGAGACAGCCGCGTGACACCAACCGGAGCATTTCTTCGGAAATATCGTCTGGATGAATTACCACAGGTGTTCGATGTGTTGAATGGTGATATGAGCTTTGTGGGAACCAGACCGGAAGTGCCGAAGTATGTCAAAAAATATACAAAAGAGATGCGTGCAACGTTGTTGCTTCCGGCAGGAATTACAAGCGAAGCAAGTATCCGTTATAAAGATGAGGCTGAATTGCTGGATGCGGCAGAGGATGTGGATCAGGTGTATGTGAAAAAGGTATTGCCTGGGAAGATGAAATACAATCTGGAAAGCATTCGGAAGTTTAGTTTTGTAGGTGAATTAGCAACAATGGTGAGAACTGTTTTGGCAGTTCTGGGGAAAGATTATGAGTAGTAAAAATATGGGACAAGTAGAAACAAAAAAATTACAGAATAAAATGCTAGAAATGCTGTTATATTTTGATGATTTTTGTGAAAAGCATCAGTTGAAATACTATTTATGCGGTGGATGCTTGATCGGAGTCGTAAGGCATAAGGGTTTTATTCCGTGGGATGATGATATTGATTTATTTATGCCAAGACCTGATTATGAAAAATTAAAAGAAATGTGGGAAAAAGAAGCAGATACAAAACATTATTCGTATTGCAGAACAGATGAAAAATGTAATTATCATGATGGAGGAGCATCGATTAGAGATAATTATACAACAGAAATTAACAGACATAGCGTAAATGAAGATATTTGTCATGGATTAGCACTTGAAATTATGCCGATAGATGGTTGTCCAGCAAATAAAATTAGCAGATTAAGGCAGTTATTTAATGCTTTTATTTACAGTTTATTTAATGTACAGAGATTGCCAGATAATAAAGGACATATATTAAGAATGTTTGCGAATATTGCTTATAAGTTGGTTCCTTCTCAAAAAATTAGATATTTAATTTGGAAACATGCTGAGAATGTAATGACAAAATATTCGTGGGATAAGTGTGATGAAGTTACCGAGTTAATAGGATCGATAAAAGGTATGTTAATAAGACATCCGAAACAAGATTTTGAACGGATAGTTAGAAAAGAATTTGCAGATTATCAAATGCCGGTTATGGCAGGGTACAAACGTTATCTTAGACTGATTTGGGGCGATTATATGAAGTTGCCGCCAGTGGAACAACGAGTGGCGAAACATGATGTTGTATATATGAGTATAGATGAACCATATATCAATTTTAAAGGAATTTATTATTGCAAAAATGAATCTAATAAGACACAAAAAGGGAGAAAATAATGAATATAGCAGTGATATTTGCCGGTGGTACTGGTCAAAGAATGAATACTAAAACAAAACCAAAACAATTTTTAGAATTACATGGAAAACCAATTCTGGTTTATACATTAGAGATTTTTCAAAAACATAAAGATATTGATGGAATTATTTTGGTTACTTTAAAAGATTGGATAGATTATTGTTTAGAACTGAAAGAAAAGTATCAATTGACAAAGGTAAGCGCAATCATTCCTGGTGGAAAAACCGCAACGGAATCTGCATATAACGGTTTGATGAAAGCAAATGAAATATATCCATCTAATAGCATTGTGCTAATACATGATGGTGTAAGACCTTTAATAGACGAAGAAATCATCACTAAAAATATTGAATGTGTAAAGAAGAACGGTACGGCGATTACTGTGTCTCCTGCAATTGAAACAATAACAATTTCTTCTGCAGATCAAAATGAAGATAATGGAGTGATTGAAGAAGTTATTGAGAGATCGAGATGTCAAATGGCACGTGCACCACAAGGATTTTATTTAAATGAGATTTTAGATGCATATATCCAGTCTGAAAAGAATAGTGATATTTCATTTGTTGATTCAGCAACAATGATGATGCACTACGGACATAAATTATATACTGTGTGTGGAAAGGCAGAAAATATAAAGATTACTACACCGAACGATTTTTTTATGTTCAGAGCAATTGTTGATGCAAGAGAAAATTCACAAATATTTGGGATCTAATTGAAAGGGGAACACAAAATGTGGATAGACACAGAAGTCTTAAAAAAAGATATGGATTATATTTTAGATTCTTCATATGTTAATTGGGATGAATTTAAAAATTCAACATTCTTAATAACAGGTGGTACGGGGTTAATTGGTTCAACAATAATTAACAGCTTAGTATATGCAAATTTAAAAAGAAATTATAATATTAGAATTCTGGCAATAGTACGGGATGTAAAAAAAGCAGAAAAAATATTTGAGAAACAGTTACAAGTTGAAAATCAGATAAAGTTTATAGAAGGTGCGGTTGAAAATACTATTACGATACCAGAAAAAGTAGATTTTATTATTCACTGTGCAAGTCCGACCGCCAGCTCTTTTTTTATAGAGCATCCAGTTGAAACAATAAAAACAGCAGTTAATGGGACAATAAATCTTTTAGAAATAGCAAAATATAAAAAAGTAAAAGGTATGGTATATCTTTCGAGTATGGAATTATACGGCAAAATTGAAAACGATGAAAGTTTATCGGAACATATTTTAGGATATATAGATCCATTAAATCTCAGAAGCTGTTACCCGGAAAGTAAAAGAATTTGTGAAAATTTGTGTGCATCATATGCAGCGGAATATGGCGTACCTGTCTGCCAGATACGTTTGGCACAGACGTTTGGTCCAGGAGTAGAGTATTCTGATAAACGTGTATTTGCAATGATGGCTAGAGCAGCAATTGAAGGGAAAAATATTGTTTTACAGACAAAAGGAACAAGTAAACATCCATATGTATATACAGCACAAGCGGTTACCGCAATATTGGTAGCTTTATTAAAGGGAAAAGCGGGGATGGCATATAATGTATCAAATCCTTCTACATATTGTTCCATTTATGAAATGGGAAAAATGGTTTCTAAAGAGATTACAAATAAGAAAATAGAGGTGGTAATTGCTGAGCAAGGTGATATATCAAAATATCCAACACCGAGTTGTTTAAATCTTGATATTTCAAAAATTCAAGAATTAGGTTGGAACCCTGAGCATGATTTGGTATGGATGTATAAACGCTTGATAAAAGCAATGTAGGTAATTATGAAAAATATTATAATAGAGATTTTAAAAAGAATTTTACATATTTTTTTTGTATTTCCAATAAAGCGTAACCGAATTTTTTTCAGTGCATATAGTGGACGTCAGTATTCGTGTAACCCTAAATATATTTCACAATGGATTATTAACAATTATCCTGAAAAATATGATGTGATATGGGCATTTTCAACTGATGAAATGATCAAAAAAATGGAAAATAGTGGTTTTAGGTGTGTTAAATTTAAAAGCTTAAAATATATTTATTATTTATTGACTTCAAAAGTGGTTATAGATAATGTGGAGAGTTGGTCAATACTGCCAAAAAGAGCTGGACAATATATAATTAATACATGGCATGGTGGTGGTGCTTATAAGGGGGTTGGCTTAAAGCGCAAAGATGCGTCAGAGACGCTTGATAAAAATATGTTACGAAAAAATGAGCGAATTTCCATTTATTTATCAAGTAGTAAAGCATTTTCTAAAATGACTTTAGAAGATTCTTTTGGATATCATGGAAAAATTATAGAGTGCGGAATGCCGAGAAATGATTTACTGTTAAAAAAATGTAATAATGAGATATCACATATAAAAGCTAAACTGAATATTTCAGAAGATGTAAAAATAGTGATTTACGCACCAACATTTCGTCATGATTTGCAATATAAATATGTTCTTGATTACGAAGAAACATTGAGGGCATTAGAACAAAAATTTGGTGGAAAATGGATTGTGTTGATGAGGACTCATTACTATATAAAGGATGAGATGATTCATGAAAAATGTTTAATGGATGTTTCTGATTATCCTGATATGCAGGAATTATTACTTATAAGTGATGTGTTGATTACAGATTATTCATCATCCATCTGGGATTTTTCGTTAATGAAAAAGCCAGGATTTTTATTTATGCCCGATTATTATGATTATTTGAACGAACGTGAATTATATACGCCTATAGAGGAGTGGCCATATCCGGCATGTTTTTCGATGGATGATTTAAAAGAAAAAATAAAAAATTATGATGATGAATTGGCAAGAATAAGAATTGAAAATCACCATGCTAAATTACGCATATGTGAAAGTGGAAAAGCAACTGAAATCGTTGGAAGAAAAATTTGTGAATTATGCCATTGACCTATAGATTTTATTTTGGAAAAGTCGAAAGGATAATAAGTATAAGATGTCTGGGAATAATAAATTTAAAATTCGTTTAAATGATGGGAATGGAATACTTTTATTAGTGGCCTTGATTTTAACAACATTCTATATATATAGGGATTTGGGTATTACAACGGTATTAGGATGGGTGATTATCTTTGTGTACGAGTTATTTATTGTTGCTATGAAAATAGGATATAATTCAAAAGTAACTCTTCCACGAGAAAAAATAATATATGTACTAATATGTAGTGCCATTGTTTTGTTTTTTTTGCGTCTATCTTCAAGACATGATGGCGATGAAAGGCTTTATTTGATTGCTATGGCTGTTATGGCAATCGCAGTAATATTAGCTGAACCTTCATTACGAGAAATTATGAGTGTGTGTAGGCTTTTTAAGATTATGACGTTTCTTATTGCCATATGGATATTGTTTTTTAAAGTAGCTCCTGGCTTATATTGGAGTACGGTATATAAAGTTATAGATCCATCCTGCCAGGAGTTGGCTGCGTATTATATTCCGAGAGGATATGGTATACCTTTAGGTGGTTCATTCACAATTGCATACTATATTATGACAGTGGGATTGTTATTTGTAGTTGCAGACATTTTTATTGGAGCAAAGAAATATATCAAGGAAAAATGTATAGATATGATTTATATAGTTGTTGTCATATTGGCCATGGTAGCAGAAGGTAGACGAGGCGAGTTAATGGCTGTAATGGTGGCAATTCTTTTTCTATTTTTGATTTCAAAGGATACAACACATTTTTTCCTGAAAATTTCACTGATATTAATATTGATATTTATAGTGCTAGCTTCTTATAAGTATATTTTGATATATATGAAAACAATTCCTTTCTTTAGCAGATATGCCAAATCAATCGAAGGTATTTTACAAGGAAATGATATTACCTCTGGTCGAACAGAGCTATGGGTAAGTGCATGGAAGCTATTTAAAGAAAAACCTATTTGTGGCATTGGATTTGGTGGTTTTGCTTATCATGTAACTAGTGCTTTTAGATCCATTCATGGTCAAGATGTTATGGATGTACATAATTGTACATTACAGTTGTTGTGTGAAAATGGGATTGTGGGCACGATTATTTTGTTGATACCTATGGGGATGTTATTTAGTAGGGTATATCATCGATTAGTAGCAATAAAGAAAAAAGCACATTTAAATGAGTGGTATATGTGGGGATGTAAATTAGATATTGTGACAATAGGTATTCAAATTTTTTTCTTGATTTTATCGCAACTTGATCCCGCATTCTATAAACCTGTTTTTTGGGGATTTTATGGGTTGTCGATAATTTTGGGATGTAGCTCGAACAAAATGGTCAAAGCAGGAAATTGCTTAATTTCAACTATAAAGGAAGAAAAAATAATTGAGAAGAACGAGATTAGATAATATTCCAGAAAATTTAAAAGCAACTGTGGTGTTTGCGATTGCTTCTTTTGCAACAAGTGGAATAAATTATATTACGACACCAATATTTACAAGAATTCTTACAACAAGTGAGTATGGAATGATATCTGTGTATAATTCCTGGCTTGAAATTGTAAGGGTTTTTACATCATTGACTCTTATTTTTCCGGGAATTTTAAATGTGGGTCTATATGAACATAGTAAAAATCGATGGAAATATTTATCGAGTATGTTAGGAATGACTGCTTGTTCAACAACAGTTATTTCGCTGCTATATATTATATTTAGACAGAGTGTTAATAAGTTTTTTGATTTGCCAACAAATGTTATGGTGTTAATGCTATTAGTATGCTTTTTTCAGCCTGCGACAATTTTTTGGACTCAAAAGCAACGTTATGAGATAAAGTATAAATCTACGTTCTGGGTTTCTGTTGGAACGGCAGTAATGGCACAAGTAGTGTCTGTTTCAGCAGTAGTGTTGTTACGTAGGTATAGTTTTAATATGGCAGTGGTAAGATTATGGAGTGCTGGAATTGTTAATCTTTGTGTTGCTATATTTTTATACATTTATATATGTAGGCATGGGAAAAAATATGTAGATGGTAGTTTATGGAAAGCCACATTATTTGTTGCGGTTCCTCTTATTCCACATTATTTATCAACGGTTGTACTAAGTAGTATTGATAAGATTATGATTAGCCAGATGGTGGGGCAGAATAAAACAGGAATTTATTCATTAGCGGCTATTTTATCTGCAATAGGTGTATTGATTTGGAGAGCCTTAAGTGTAACATATACACCATTTGTTAATAAAAAATTGGGCGAACATAATTTTGTTCAGATTCGTGAAGCTGTGAAACCATTGCTTTTGGTTGTTGCTGCTTTTTGTATAATAACAGCATTGGCTGCTCCAGAAATAATTGGTATATTGGCTACGAAAGATTATTATGAAGGAATATACGTAGTACCACCTATAGCTGCGGGAATATATACTACTGCGTTATATGATAATTTTACTGCGATTTCTTTTTTTCATAAAAAATCATTTAATATAATGATAGTAACAGTTATTGCGGCTGTGTCAAATTTTGTGATGAATTATTTTTTTATACAAAAATTTGGATATATAGCGGCAGGATACACAACGCTTGTTTCAAATATAATCTTGACGGTATTGCACTATATTAATTCAAGAAGAATTGAACCGGAGAAGGTGTACGATTTTAGATTTTGTGTGATAAGCGTTGTAATGGTAACTATATGCTGTTTATTATGCAATTTCATTTATGGTAATAGGATAATAAGATATGGTCTTATTATTTTAATATTAGTTGCTATATTTAAATATAAGAATAAGTTGGTACAAGCAATTGTGTCTATGAAGGTATAGCGTGAAGTATGATAAAAGAAATATTTAAATATCAGTACATATATTTAAAAACAAGTACTTTTTGCCAGTATTTTTCCACTCCACAACCAATCCAAGATGAAGGGCCCATTCTCCGTCTGGCAGACTTACATATCATTCCAAAGTGCGATATTGCAAGTATTGAAGAAAAAAGTGGCGCAGGAGGGAATACATATATTTACTATGCACAAAAATGTTCTGGTAGAATAGTAATCACTTTAAAGAATAATGAAGTAATTGAACTTGGCATCGCAAATGTGAAATAACCATGTTACCGGCTGGAAATATCAAGAAACGTTGAATTCCAACAAAATAAAAATTATATAAATTACTTCAATCGTCATTGACGGAATAGAACACAGATGTTTACTTAGTGTAAGCATATAGTGTTCTATTTTTTTATGGGCGAAAGTCAGTCTTTATTCTAGAATGATTGACGGAATTTCTTAATGCATAAATTTCAAACGTAAGCGCTTAATTTCTGGGTAGATAGTTATCTATCCGTTTATAACTCATAATAA
>CAVKTR010000090.1:0-11057 GCA_963659325.1 Dysosmobacter segnis | reverse complement strand
AGTAAAAACCCTTGGAGAGTACGAGGTAGATAGGGCAGAGGTGGAAGTGTGGTAACGCATGGAGCTGACTGTTACTAATCGTTTGAGGGCTTGACCAAGAACACTTAGTGAAAACGAGTCGCAGACGAAGTTTGAGCTTAGTGAGATGGTCGTTCGAAGGAACTTAATGAGAGCGAGCCGTAAGGCGAAGGTCGAATTTAGTGAATCGAACTTCCTTATGAACAACAATGAGAAATTGAATGGTGACGGAAAGATACTAATTCTGTATGAAGTTTTGAAGGTATATATCATGTACCTTATTCCTCGATAGCTCAATGGTAGAGCACTCGGCTGTTAACCGAGTTGTTGTAGGTTCGAGCCCTACTCGGGGAGTTTTTTCGTAATTAATTATTTACGAGATGTTTTGTATGTTGACTTATTTCTTTGGGAATGATATAATGCAAAAAGCTTATTAATTGAATATGGCGACATAGCCAAGTGGTAAGGCAAAGGTCTGCAACACCTCTATCACCAGTTCGAATCTGGTTGTCGCCTTTTTAAGTCTGAAGAGTTAGTATTTTCAGGCTTTTTTATTTTAAGAGTATAAGAAAATGTATGCCTATTTACAACTTTATAAATAGTGGATTTGGTAACGAACTTTCTGTATCGTAGGCGATGAATTTGGAATATTTACTGAAATGATGAAAAAAGAAATATTACTGTGTAAGTGAACGTGACAGGAGGCATTGAATTATTTGTTCCGAAATTTACAATTATATACCAAATTCAGCTGATATTATTTGAACATCACTTAGACAAAGATGTCAGGAAATCTGAAACAGATCAGATTTTCCGGCATCTTTTTTTACTTTATAGGAAAGATGTTATTGAGTATTTAACATGGCGCAAAAGTGAATTATAAATGTTTCAGAATTGTGGGAGCAATTCGGGATAGTATAATTTAATACGCATATGTAAACGGTAGGAGGAAAAAACATGGAGAGAACAAATTATTCATCAGGAGCACCACTGGAAGAAAGAGTAGGTTATTCACGTATGGTAAAAAAAGGACCCTTTGTCATGATCGGTGGAACAACAGCTGTACAGCCGGATGGAACTGTATACGGAGAAACACCGTATGAACAGGCAAAATACATTTTTGAAAAATTTATCAAACTTCTTGCACAGGCGGATGCAAAAGTGGAGGATGTTGTAAAAGTGGAGGCTTTTATCACAGATATGAAATACGGGAAAGAAGTCGGAGATGCCTATTCGGAAGTGTTTCATGACATTAAACCGTTATTTACCATGGTAGCGACACCGGCACTGAACAGACCGACACAGTTTGTAGAAATTGAACTTACGGCAATCACAGATTAGAAAATTGATTGGAAAATCACTTAACGGAATTTACAACAATTACTGATTAAAAAGCAGATCAGAAGATTATTTACATGAAAAGGGGCGTTGATGATGGCAGAAAGAATAAAAGAACATCCAATACTAGGCGTTCAGGAAAAAGGGTCATCTGTCAGATTTACATTTGATGGAAAAGAGATAGAAGGAATGGAGGGAGAACCGATTGCGGCAGCGTTGAAAGCGGCAGGTGTGATGGTTCATCGATATACGAAAAAAGAACATAAACCACGAGGAATTTTTTGTGCGATCGGAAGATGCACAGACTGTGTCATGGTTGTAGATGGAGTGCCGAATGTGAGAACCTGTATCACACCGTTGAAAGCAGGGATGGATGTCAGAACTCAGTATGGTGTGAGTGATAAACCATTTGGAGAACAGTGATATGGAAGGAGGAGACAAATGAAAAGATATGATTTAATAATTGTCGGAGCTGGTCCTTCCGGGTTGTCAGCAGCAATTGAAGCGGCAAAAAGAGGACTTAAAGTTATCGTATTCGATGAGAATGAGAAACCTGGCGGACAATTGTTCAAACAGATTCATAAATTTTTTGGCTCGAAGGAGCACCGTGCGAAAATAAGAGGTTTCGTGATCGGTCAGCAGCTTCTGGATGAAGCAGATCAGGTTGGCGTTGAGGTAGAATTGAGTGCAACCGTCATCGGAATGTATCAGGACAGGGAAGTTGTTGTCAGGGAAGGCGAGGAGATTAAGCACTTTAAAGGAGATGCGATCATTATCGCGACTGGCGCAGCAGAAAATATGGTTACATTTCCGGGATGGACACTTCCGGGTGTGATCGGAGCCGGAGCAGCGCAGACGATGATGAATCTGCATGGTGTTCTGCCTGGCAAAAAGGTTCTGATGCTGGGTTCCGGCAATGTAGGTCTGGTTGTTTCTTTTCAGCTGATGCAATGTGGATGTGAAGTGGTGGCACTCGTTGATGCGGCACCGCGTGTTGGCGGATATGGTGTACATGCGGCAAAAGTAGCCAGAACCGGTGTTCCGTTTTATCTTTCACACACCATTGTGAAGGCAGAAGGCGAAGAGCAGGTTACAGGAGTTACCATTGCGGAAGTGGATTCTAGTTTTAAATTTATTCCTGGTACGGAGAAACATTTTGATGTGGATACGGTCTGTCTGGCAGTTGGACTCTCCCCGATGTCCCAGCTTCTGAAAATGGCAGGATGCAAAATGGAAGACAATCCAAAACGGGGCGGTCAGGTTCCAATCTGCGACGAATATGGCAGAACTTCTCTTCCGGGCGTATTTGTGGCTGGTGATGTATCCGGTATTGAGGAAGCTTCTTCCGCGATGATCGAAGGCCGTATGGCAGGAATCGCAGCCGCAGAATATCTGGGATATATTGAAAAAACAGAGATGGATACGGAACTGGAGTCGCTTGATAAAGCGCTGGATGGCTTGCGTCAGGGTATGTTTGCACCGAAGAACAGAGGAAAAGCGGTTGAAAAAACAGATGAGGGCATTCCGGTTTCTGAAAATCTGTTAAAACATGGATTTGTTGCAGATGATGAGATTGAACGTTTTCCGGGAATGACACATAGAGTCGGAGTGCATCCGGTAATGGAGTGTACACAGAATATTCCTTGTAATCCATGTCAGGATGCCTGCCCGAAGGGATGTATTTCCATTGGTGCGGATATTACTTCGCTGCCGATTGTTGTAGAGGGCGCTGAGTGTATCAACTGTGGTATGTGTGTGGCAAGTTGTTCCGGTCAGGCAATTTTCCTTGTAGATGAGGATTGTGGCGACGGCACAGCAACTGTTACGGTTCCATATGAATTTCTTCCACTCCCGGAGACAGGCACGAAGGGTGCGGCTCTTGGAAGAAGCGGACAGAAAGTATGTGAGGCAGAGGTTGTTTCTGTAAAGACAAACAAAGCATATGATAAAACAAACCTGCTTACTATGCGTGTTCCGAAAGAATATGCAATGAGGGCAAGATTTTTTCAGGAGGAAAAGGCATGAATGCAGTAAATGACAGATCAAGAGATATAGGTCCTTTTGTTCCGGGACCGGATGATGATATGCTGATCTGCCGTTGTGAGGAAATCACGAAAGGCGAGATCAGAAAAGCTGTTCATGAAGGAATGTGGACAATTACAGAAATCCGCAGATATTTAAGAACGGGAATGGGATTGTGTCAGGGACAGACATGTGCAAAGCTGGTGAAGGGAATTGTAGCCAGAGAACTTGGAATATCTCCGGCAGAACTGGAACCTGCGACTTCGAGAGTTCCGATGCGTCCGATTGAAATGTATATATTTGCAAATGAGGCAAAGGAGGATGGAGCGCATGAATAGAACAGCAGAAGTAGTAGTGATCGGCGGTGGAATTATTGGCTGTGCCATCAGCTATTATCTAGCAAAACGTGGCGTGAGTGTGATCTGTCTGGAAGGCTCGGATCATTTTGGAAATGGTGGTTCCAGCAGAAATGGCGGCGGCGTCCGTCAGTCAGGACGAGATCCGAGAGAACTTCCCCTTGTGATGTACGGAATCAAAAATTTCTGGCCGACACTTTCAGAAGAACTTGAAGTAGACTGTGAATATCATCAGGATGGCAATCTTCGTCTTGGAAAAACAGAGAGACACAGAGAAATCCTGACAGGTCTGACAGACCGGGCGGTAAAAGTTGGTCTTGATGTAAAAATGATCGATGGGGATGAAGTGAGAAGAATCAATCCATATCTTTCAGAAGAAGTAACCTGCGCCAGCTGGTGTCCGACAGACGGACATGCGAATCCGCTGACAACGACATTGGGATATTATAAGACAGCCCGAAAACTCGGTGTACATTTTATTTCCGGGGAAGAAGTAGTGGGACTGAGAATGATCAGAGGAAAGCTCCGACAGGTAGTCTGTGCATCTGGTGATGTATTTGAAGGTGAAACGGTTGTACTGGCAGCAGGATATGAATCAAGGGCGATCGCCGGAACGGTCGGAATTGATATTCCAATGCAGAAAGCCATGCTGGAGGCACTTGTCACGGAAGCAGAACCGCATATGTTTGATCAGATGCTCGGAACAGCGGAAGCAGATTTTTATGGACATCAGACAAAACACGGATCATTTGTATTCGGAGGTTCTTCGGGACTGGAAGGTTATACAAAAGATAACGGAACACCGATCTGCTATTCTAAGACAGCACCATGTATCTGCCGCGGTATCATGAAGTATTTCCCGGATCTGGCCAATGCAAAAATCGTCAGAACATGGGCGGGGTGGATGGATCGCTGCGCAGATGGCGTCCCGGTGCTTGGAAATGTAGAAGAAGTACCTGGTCTGGTGCTTGCATGCGGATTTTCAGGACATGGATTCGGTATCGCCCCGGGAGCGGCTGATCAGCTTGCCCAGCTGATTACGACAGGAAAAACAACTGTGGATCTGAGTGCCTTGCATTATGACAGATTTAAAGCTAAAATATAAGGATGCAGGAATGCAGATTTGCTAAGATGCACAGAAAAATATGTCATGAGTTGCATGATGTGCATCCCGCAGCAAAAATGCCAATGGAATTCCTGAATTTAGCAGGAGTGATTGTATGATCTGGAAAAAGGACAGGCTTCGCCCGACACAACCGTATTTTGTGTTTGATACACTTGATTTTTATCAGGAAGTATATCTGAAACAGGGGATATCACATTTTTACAGTTATCATATTGCGGAAAATGTTCCTCTGAGGATCGTTCCGGATGGATGTATTGATCTGTTTTTTGAGTCTGATGGTGATGACATGCGCGGATATGTATGCGGGACGACGCTGACCTATACCTGCGAGGAGTGCAAGGGCAGCGAAGCAGTATTCGGCATCCGATTCATGCCGGGAGTTCAGCCGGAGCTGATCAGCTGTACCATGAAAGAACTGCTGTCGGAGAAAATACCGATAGAATCAGTACTGAAAGGTGACGATGGCTGGATGAAAAAACTGGCGGAAGAACCGGATTTTTATCAGAAGATCCGTATCTTTATCGAGTCATATACGAAAGCAGAAAAACAGAGGAAAAAGCCATTTGGGAAGCAGGAACTGGTGCAGTCGGTCAAACAGATGGTATATGCATCGGATGGAAAGATCAAAGTCAGTGAGATGCAGGAGAAGACGGGATATTCCACCCGCTATATCAACAAAGCATTTATTGATGAGATGGGATTTTCCCCAAAGACATTCTGCAAGATCATACAGTTTCAGAGGGCGCTGGAATTTTTAAATTACGGTGCACCGGATAAGATGACAGATGCGGCAGTATTTCTGGGATATTATGACCAGCCACAGTTCATACATGATTTTTCAAAATATGCCGGGATCACACCGAAAAAATATTTGAAACTGGTAAAAGAACAAAATTATAAAAACAGAATCATACAGAGAAACGATTGACAAAGACGTCTGACTGAAAGGTTGGGCGTTTTTTTTTATTTGATAGGAAATTACGATGAATTTTCTATCAAATAAAAGCACTTCGTGCAACAGATGCGCACTCGCACGAGAAGAAATTATTGCTTCGCAAACGTGCTCGGCGCGGACAGGAAAGATGTGCTATTGATAATTGCAAGCGCGTAAGAGTGCGATAGCACACTTTCTTAATTAATAGGAAATTACTGGGAGGAAATAAAAAATGGGATTTTCACAGATTGAAGTAGTTACATCAATGAACAGGTTAAGTAATTTAAAAACAGCGTTAAGTGATCTCGGTGTCAGTGGAATGACAGTGATACAGGCGCTTGGCTGCGGTGTGCAGAAAGGCACGCTGGAATATGAGGAAGAGCAGAATAAAGAGATGGAGCTTCTGCCGAAACAGATGATTTTCATTGTAGTAAAAAATGAACTTATTGATAAAGTGGTAGAGACCGTCAAAAAGGAACTGTATACCGGCCATATTGGTGACGGAAAAATATTTGTTGCACCGCTCACAAATATCATCAGGGTCCGCACCGGTGAAGAAGGAGAAGATGCATTGTAATTGATGCATTTCAGGAAAAATCAGGTGAAAAACAGATCTGGTTACGCTGACCGGAATCGGACGCCGGATCTCATGTAAATATGAGAGTACATAATATCTCAAGGGAGGAATCCATATGAATGAAAAGAAACTGGGTTTGCCAAGTGTCATATCCACAGGCGTGGGACTGATCGTTGCGACGAGTTGTCTGATGTCGCTCGGACAGGGAGCAGGAACTCTGGGAACAGGATTTATTATTTCCATGATCCTTGCATGTGCAATTAATATCTGTACAGCACTTTCCATGGCAGAATTGAATGCACTTATGCCAAATCTGACCGGAGGTCTGGCACAGTATACACTTGCCGGAATTGGTCCGTTTGTTACGATCGTGACAATGGTTGGCGGATACATTGTCTGCCAGTCGATCGCGGGCTCTGTGGAATGTGCAATGTTTGGAAATGCGATTAATTCTGTATTTCACACAGGAGTGCCATCCAGTGTATTCTGCATCCTGTTGCTGATCGTGCTGATCATCGCAAACCTGCTTGGAATTGACATGTTTGCAAAGATACAGAATGTGGTTGTATATGGTCTGATCTTTTCGCTTGTTGCCATGGGATTGCTTGGCATCTTCGGACTTGGAACAGGAGAAAAGGTGCAGCAGCAGATGAATCTGGCAGGATCGTTTTCTGATACATTTTCCCTTCTGGGACTCGCTTTTTTCCTTTTTATCGGCAGTGAATTTGTCATCCCGATTTCAAAAAATGTGAAAAATGGGCGAAAAAATGTACCTTTGGGAATGGTAACGAGCCTGTTGATCATTCTGGGTATGCAGATACTGATCGTTCTTGGTATGGGGAGATATTGTAACTGGGCAGATCTGGCGGACAGTGCTTCACCGCATATCTTATATGGATCATCTCTTCTGGGATATGCAGGTTCACTGTGGATGATCGTAGTTTCTGTATTTGCTGTCATCAGTACGGTTAATTCAGCGATCAGTTTTCTGTCTTATATGTGCGCCGGTATGGCAAAAATCAGTCTGATGCCGGAAGTATTTCTGAAGAAAAATAAGAAAGGTTCTTACTATGTGGGAATTCTGATGATCGGTATCATCATGATCGTTGTCAATGCAACAGGACTTTCCACAAGTGATTCGCTTTCTTTTATGATCACACTGGCGATCGTATTCTGGATGGTGTCTTATGTCATTGCAAATTGCAACGTGCTGATCTTCAGACGCAAATTGCCAAAGGCACCACGGACATTTAAAGTTCCAGGCGGACCGCTGATCCCGATCATAGGAATTGCAGGAAATATTTTTATGATCTGGAACATTGACGGAGATCCGGCTGTACGTATAAAAATATTTATGATTGATGGCGTGATCTTCGTGGTACTTGCGATTTATGCGGTATTCTGGTGCAGGTATAAATTAAAGAAGCCGATGTTTCAGCCGATTGTGCTGCATGAAGTAATGGCAATGGAAAATCCGCTTTATCTGATGGGACACAAACATGACAGAAAGAGTCATGAAGAATAACTGATAAAAACAGAAAAGCTAAAACAGGAGGAAGAAAAATGGAGTATCCAGCAGTTGATTTTTTATATTTGAGTGAGGATGATATGATCGCGGCAGGTGTCAAAGACATGAAAGGCTGCGTGGAAGCAATGGAAGAAATGTTTAAACTTATGAAGGTTGGAAATTACCGTATGGGTGGGGCCAACGGAAATTCTCACGGAAGCATGGTCATGTTTCCGGAAAAATCACCGTTCCCGGAAATGCCGGTAGATGGACCTGACCGCCGTTTTATGGCAATGCCGGCGTATCTTGGTGGAAAGTTCGATATGGCGGGCATGAAGTGGTATGGTTCCAATGCGGCTAACAGAGAAAAAGGACTTCCACGATCCATTCTTATGCTCACACTGAATGATAAAGATACCGGGGCACCGCTCGCTTACATGTCTGCGAATATTTTGTCTGCATATCGTACCGGAGCTGTACCGGGTGTGGGATTTAAGTATTTTGCGAGAGAAGATGCCGAAACAATCGGTATCATCGGACCGGGTGTCATGAGTAAGACTGCGCTGGCAGCAGCAGTTGCAGTGAGACCGACACTCAAAACAGTGAAAGTAAAAGGACGTGGAAAAGCATCGCTTGACAAATTTATTGATCATGCAAAAACAGAATATCCTGAACTGGATATTTATGCGGTCGATACGATCGAGGAAACAGTCAGGGATTCCGATATTGTTTCTGTATCAACTTCTTCTCCGACCGGTGACCCGTCTTTGTATCCATATATTGCTGAGGAATGGATCAAACCGGGTGCGATCATTGAATCAACAGCGGCTTTGCGCTTTGATGATGATTTTATTATCAACCGTGCAAGGACTGTGACAGATAATATCATGCTTTATGAAGCATGGGAAGAAGAAATGAAACCGAATGCATATCATACAATCCCGATCCCGGCCGTGTATGTTGAGGATCTGATCGAAGAGGGCAGAATGAAACCGGAACAGATTGATGATCTCGGAGATGTCCTTCTCGGAAATATTCCTGTTCACAGAAAGGAAGATGAAATTGTCATCTACTCCGTAGGAGGCATGCCGACGGAAGATGTGGCATGGGGAACGATCGTATACAGAAATGCGTTGAAAAAAGGAATCGGAACAAAATTGAACCTCTGGGAAACACCGAAAATGATGGTATAAGTAACCCAGATTTTTCAGAAGAAGAGTCATTTGCAGAAAATGCAGATGGCTCTTTTTGGGATATAGATATGAAAAAATGGATGACAGAGAAAAGTAGTACAGTATAATTTCAGAAAGCTCTGCATGGACTGGTTTTGGCAGAGCAGGATTTATGTTTATGAGGGAGAATGACAGTAGATGAAAAAAAGAAAGATGTGTACAATTGCAAAATTGCTGCTTGTCTGCATGTTCATGGTTTTTCTTTCGGGATGCGCAGAGACTGATTCAGTGACAAAAGAAGCAGATCGGCCGGTGATAAAAATTGGCAGTGATTCTTACCCGCCGTTTAATTATCTGAATGAAGATGGTGTCTCCACAGGTATTGATGTGGATCTGGCCAGGGAAGCCTTTGAACGGATGGGCTATGAAACGGAAATCGTCTATATTGACTGGGAAAGAAAAAAAGAGCTGCTAGACAGCGGAGAGATCGACTGTATCTGGGGCTGTTTTTCCATGGAAGGAAGGTTTGAGGACTATCAGTGGGCAGGTTCTTATATGGTGAGCAATCAGGTTATCGCAGTGAAGGAAGACAGTGACATTTATTCGCTGGCAGATCTTGCAGGAAAAAATATTGCTGTACAGTCTACGACAAAGCCGGAAAGTATTTTCCTGGCCAAAACAGACAGCCGTATCCCGGAGATAGGAAATCTGCTCAGCCTGGCGCGCAGAGAATTGATCTATACATTTCTGGCGAAAGATTATGTGGATGCGATTGCTGCCCATGAGACATCTATTCTGGAGTATATGCAGGATTATAACATCAGTTACCGTATTCTGGATGAGCCGTTGATGACGGTAGGGATTGGTGTGGCATTTTCGAACAGCGATGACAGAGGAATTTGTGAAGAACTGGATCAGACACTGGAAGAGATGCGAAAAGACGGAACATCTGAGAAGATCATAGGAAAGTATCTGGACAATCCGGAAAAGTATCTGGAGGTGGAGCAGCTTGGATATTAGAAGAAAACCGGCAGGAAAAAAGTTCTGGATTCCGGTGGTATTTGTCGGAATCGTGATTCTGTTCGTGACAATTGCATGTTTGTCGGGAATGTGTAAAAAACAGGCAGAAGAAAATCTGCTCAAGACCGTAAATTATATGAAAGTTCAATGCGCAGCTTATTCAAATTATAACAACGGCGCGGAGACACAGGCATTGCTCCGTGCCGTGGAAAGTAACCGCCAGGTTCGAAATGCTATTGCGGAAAGCAGTGCGGCAGGCGGTGAACTGACAGAAGAAATGCTGGAACAATATGCAGGACAATTGTGGCTTCACGGGATTCTGGTGTTGGATTCAGATGGAAATAAAGTCTGTGGATATGCGAAGAATGAAGATGTGGAACAGAAGCTGCTGGAAAATTACAGCAGAAAATGTCACTGTACAGGCATTGAAGGAGAATGCAGACAGTGAACATAGTATGCATATTCGTGAAAATCATAGTTATGGGGTCATGCTGAAACAGCGTGATTATTATATTTACGCATATATTGCGGATAATGTTATCTTTTCCACGCTTCCGCAAAATGTAGCGATCATTATCGTTTTGTATATATGTGCGGTCGGAGCGTTGTGGATACTGCTGAGCAGATCGGAACGGGAACATCTGAAAATTGAAATGAAACAGGAAAATCTGTATCGGAAAGAATTGCAGGAAGCGGCAAAAAAGGCGGAGACTGCGAATGTGGCAAAGACAGAATTCCTGCAGAGAATGAGTCACGATATCCGTACACCGATCAATGGAATCTGCGGTATGCTGGAGGTTGCGGAGCATTATTGTTTATGCTTCCTTATCTTGTCCAAATTCAGCTCTCATTTTTGTCCGTCAGTTGCTCATTTCATTGCCACTATTAAGATTATATTTCCGGGGCACTCTGCCCCGGATTTATTTTACCCAATAACATCATTAAGTTCTTTTAATGCATATGCGACGGCAGTTGCATTTTCATATC